>JAEYSE010000048.1 GCA_023435025.1 Bacillota bacterium | reverse complement strand
CCAGTGTGTTTTCAAAGCTGCCGAATTTTAGCTCCTCAAGGGTGAGGGTAACGGTGAGTTGCCCGGTCTTTTGCTGTCCAGCTTCTTCATAGCCTACCATAAGCGTCACGTCCGCCTCCGTATAGCTACGGCTTGGCTGGTCATATCTGGGCTTCTTTGGCGCGACTCCCACTGTGGAAAGCAGATATACTTCCCGCCCTGCCGCCTCGTATGCCGCGCGTTCGAGTGCAAGCAGTATGAAGGGGTCCATCAGCTTTATCGTTTCTTCGGTAAACGTTTCAGGGATGAAGGATTTTTCCTCTATGCTTGAGGTGTTGATTAGATCGAACGGATCGTCCGTATGGGCATAATACGGCAGATCGTTTTCCCATACGTTGCCTGTCTTTTCGGTCTGTCCTCCGTTTGAGGCGGAGTAATACGCCTCTATGATCTCTCCGTTGTAGGTGAGCACCTGCCCGCTTGTTGCGTCTACCGCGGCTATGGCACGGGTATTCTTGCTGGCGTAGCCCCTGTATACCTGATCCTGCGAGGTATCTAGGAGGTCATATGCGCGGCTTGCATATCTGGAGCATCTTGCTGCGGCGTACCCACGCGCGCAGACTGCCTGCGCCTTCAGTGCGTCAACAGGGAAGAGATTGCTCATTTCATGGGGCACAACGCCATAGAGATATTGCTCGATTGGCAGCGTATTAATGGCGCGCACCGCGCCTTCATATACGTCAAATGTCAGATTACCAAGGTAGGTGCAGGTGCCGTATTCGGAATTTTTCAGGCGGATATAGTCCGTTTTTTCGCCGTAGTTGCCGCTTTCAAGGGTAAGCGAAGCGGCGGTGACGGTTTTGCCGCCAACCCGCATGGAAACGCGCCCGCCTACCGCTGAGACCTGCAGCTCATCGTTACCAATTGTAAGGCCGGGGTCCTCTTTTAAGCTAAATTCGCCCACCGGCGTAAAGGAAATGGACTTCTGTTTTCCAATTGAGAGCCTTACGCGCACATCCGTGAAAAATACCGCGGCCTGCGTGGGCACGGCTGTGCCTACAAGCAGCAACGCAAGGCATAGAACCGCAATGTACCTGTTTTTGCGCATCATTTCGCCTCATAAATACGATTTATTTCGACATAAATATAGTTTATGATATCCTTTGCAAAAGGAGCGGTCAATGGTGGCCCGGTCAAAACCGGCTCTTTGGACGCGCCGATTGTGTTAACATTTAGTTAAATTTCATATCAACAGACGGTTCCGTGTGCCTTTGCCGCCGTCTTAAGGAGCAGACTTATAAGAAAGCAATTTGTTCCAATCTATGCATTGCTAGCGCTGGCGAGAATAAAGGCAGGTTGCAGGGCGGGCGGATTCCGCTTCGGCATCCATTTTGCTTATTTCCCACTGGACGCGCTTGGCTTTGCCCCCAGTGCCTTTGATCGCTCAGTGGGTAATATCTTTATGAATTTGAATGGGATAGCAGGTACTGCTATCCCATTTTCACGTATTAATAACGAACGAAATACCGATGGGAATAAACTGGAGGACACAGAGAAAAATCGCTTCCCTAGCCCTCGCGGTGCCTTTTTCCTACGCGGCAGGAGTCGCTGCCGGGCTCGCCGTGGGCGCGGGTGTAGCGGAGCGCTCGGGCAGCGCATCGTATACGGACTCAGGCAATCGGGACTTGCTCACGTCGCGCTGCGAGATATTCGCGGCCTCGCATAGCGCGAGCATGCGCACGTAGAGCACCGATTGGGCGGCTCGAATGGCGCGCGTGTCTAACGGCACGTCCAGGTTGGCATTTTCAGCGCGGGTGGACAGCGCACGCAACGCGGTAATTTGCTCGAAGAGCGCGCGGGCCGCGCTGCCGGCCGGGTACTGGCCATTAGCGTCGGCGGGGGATACCGCCCTGACCTTGGAACGCGCAAGCAGGTATTCCGCGTCGGACGCGTCAGAGCGCGCCGCTCTCGCCGCAATGTCTGCGAGCACGTAGTGGATGTCGTAGCGTGGGTTCACCGAGATGTCGATGCCGTAAATGCTTTTGATGAGCGCCGCGAGCTTTCCGTTGTCAATGAGGTAATAGTTCGCGCTGGAATAGGGCGTGTCGCTGCGGTATTCGCCTTCAAGGGTGTGCCGGTGGATATCGTCCATGTTTAGCTGCATGCCGAATGCGGCGATCGCGGCCACCTGTTCTGTGGTCAGGTTGGTGTGCAGATATTTTTTGATGGAACGGTATATCTTCGGAAAGTTCTTGAGCTGGTCCTTGCTCTTTAACTGCTGGAATATGGCAAAGAGTATGCGCTGCTGGCGGTCGTTGCGGCCCGTGTCTGTGCTGATGCCCTTGCGCGCGCGCACATAATCGAGCACGTCCTGCCCGTTGAGCTTCTGGTAGCCGGGGCGTAGCGTACGGCCGTTGAGGCGTATGGTCAGGTCCACATCATAATACACTCCGCCCATGGCGTTGACCACGCCCTTGAGCCCATCCATATCCACGCCCGCGTAGTAATCGATGGGCACGCCGAGCAGCTTTGATACCGTCTGCATGGCGAATTTATAGCCGCGTGAGCCTTCGCTGCCGCCCTTGGCGAATGCGGCGTTGATCTTCCATTTGCCGTTTTTGCTGTAAAGATTGCCCTTGTCGTTGTAGATGGGCGCGTAGCTATCACGCGGTACGGAGATCAGGTCCACGCTCTTATCCCGAAAATTGACCGTCAGCAGCATGAGCACGTCGGACCGAAAATCGTTATTTTCGTCGCGGTAGACGTCGCTCTCCTCCACCGTGCGCTCGGGGCTGCTATCGTACCCCACTAGCAGTATGTTTACGCGCTCGTTCATATACTCGAGATTGGCCGGCGTGGGTGCCGGGGTGGGGACCGGCGTGGCGGTGGCCGTAGCTTCCGGCGTCATGTCCGGCTTCGGTGTCATGTCCGGCGTCACATCCGGCGTGGCAGACGGCGCGGCCATAGTCGGAGAAGGCGCAACTGTGGTGCCAACGGCCGCGGGCGTTCTAAACGCCTGCATGGGGTCCCCGAACACCACGAACAGCGTACGGCCGAGTAAGAGCAGCGCCGCGAGCGTGAGCAGCAGCAGTCCTGCGCGGATCATCCGTCCAGCCTTCCCCTTGCTTTTGCCGCCCGTCTCCATGGCGCATCCCCCTTCGCACGTTTGTTGCTATGGTAATATGACGCGCGGGGATTGTAAAGGTGCCAAAAAGACTTGAGGAAAATGATGGCATGAAAGAGCGTGAACTGGGGCTTGCTTGGCGGCCCGCAGTTCGAAAGGCCGTACAGGCCTTCACCGGCTCGTTCCATGAGACGCCGCAAGGCTTGCTAATTAGAGTTGCTATGACTGGTTGAACTACCAGGAAACGCGTATAGCAGTAAAGCGGGACGCAAGTACGCGTAAGGAAAAGCCCTACGTTAGAATTACGATGTTAGACTCCTTAAAAAATTAAACCCATTTCGATAAAAAACCTATTGGATATTTTCGTAAAATGATACAAAATATATGGGGAAGGTTACGTATTACAAAACAGAGAAACAGCCCAACTATACAGGAAAGGAAGATCGGATGTTCAAGATCTTTCTTGTCGAGGATGAAGTTGTGGTGCGTGAAGGCATACGCAACAACATCCTTTGGGAACAGTATGGCTTTGAGTATGCCGGTGACGCTTCGGACGGCGAGCTTGCGCTGCCCATGATTCGTCAGATTCAGCCCGACCTTTTAATTACGGATATCAAAATGCCGTTCATGGATGGGCTGGCATTAATCGAGTTGGTACGCAAGGAGCTGCCCAGAACAAAGATCGTCATCATCAGCGGATATG
>JAEYSE010000044.1 GCA_023435025.1 Bacillota bacterium | reverse complement strand
CGCCGCGCCAGGCAGACGGCGTTCAATGAGGAACACGGCATTACGCCCAGAAGCATCACAAAGGCCGTGCATAACGTGCTCGAGATATCCTCTAAAGTGAAGGACGCCGGAAGCACGCTTTCTACCGAAGACAGGGAAAAGCGCGTCGCCATACTTACCCAGCAGATGCGAGAAGCAGCTGCGGCATTGGAGTTTGAGACGGCCGCAAAGCTCAGGGATGAGCTTAGGGCGCTGCAGGGGGAAACGCCGCTTGCGCCCCCAAAACCCGCGCCCGGCACCGTAGGCAGCAAAAAGCCTGCCCGGGGCAGGACGCGCAAGTAGTTATATATGTTACGCTATGGTTACGCTGAGGGCTCTTATCCACAGTTCACAATGGTCGCACAGATTTTCTGTGTTCCCTTGCTCACTGGGACTGCACCGCGCTCCTCCCGCCACAGGCGGCGCTTGGCTAAGTCCCATCAGGCACCAGGGCTGTAACAGCCCTAAGAACCATTTTCTGGAACAACTTAGATAGGGTATTCCCCGAGAAGGGGATTCCAAAGGGGCGTTACGCCCCTTTGGTGATGGTTTGGGAGCGAAGCTTCCATCGGCCCTAACACGCATACAACCGGGAAACCGGTCAAATATTTACGCAAGGGAAATTGGGATTCATTTATGCATGATTCGATTGTCATCAAAGGGGCGCGCGTGCACAACCTTAAAAACGTCACGATTGCGCTGCCCCGAAACAAGCTGATCGTTATGACGGGGCTTTCCGGCTCAGGAAAGTCTTCTTTGGCGTTTGATACCATCTACGCGGAAGGGCAAAGGCGTTATGTGGAAAGCCTTTCCGCGTACGCGCGCCAGTTTTTAGGACAGATGGAAAAGCCGGAGGTCGATTCGATAGAAGGCCTTTCTCCGGCCATATCCATCGATCAAAAGAGTACCAGCCATAACCCCAGGTCCACGGTGGGTACGGTTACCGAGATACACGACTATCTGCGTCTTCTTTACGCGCGCTGCGGCATTCCGCACTGCCCCAGCTGCGGCAAGCCGATCTCCCGCCAGTCTATCGACCAGGTGGTGGATCAGGTGATGTCACTGCCGGAAGGCACGCGCATTCAGGTCATGGCGCCCTGTGTGCGCGCCAGGAAGGGTGAGCATCAGAAGCTGCTCGATCAACTGCGCAAGGATGGGTACGTACGCGTAAGGGTTGACGGCACGCAGTATGATATTAACGACGTGCCTGCGCTTGATAAAAAATTCAAGCATACCATTGAGGCAATTGTGGACCGCCTCGTCATCAAGCCCGGCATCGAAAGCCGCCTGACGGACAGCATCGAAACCGCGTTTGCGCTTGCGTCTAACCTTGCGCTGGTGAATATTGTTGATGGGGAATCCATGCTGTTCTCCCAGAACTACGCCTGCCCGGACTGCGGCGTCAGTATGGAGGAGCTTTCCCCCCGTATGTTCTCCTTCAATAACCCGTTTGGCGCATGCCCCACATGCACGGGGCTTGGCACACTACTCAAGGTGGATCCGGACCTCGTTGTTCCCGACACATCGCTTTCTATGGAGCAGGGCGCCATCAGCGTTTCGGGGTGGCACAGCGACGCGCATGAGAGCATCGCCTACATGTATTTTAAAGCCCTGTCCGAAGCATATGGATTTTCACTGCATACTCCGGTAAAGGACCTGCCCCAAAAGGCGCTTAATGCCATTCTGTATGGTACTGGCAAGGAAAAGCTGCATATCGTCTATTCCAAGGAGTATGGGTCGGGCGCGTTCGACGCGCCGTTTGAAGGCATTATCAACAATCTGGAGCGCCGATACAAGGAAACGCAGAGCGATTACTCCAAGCAGGAGATTGAGGCGTTTATGTCCAACACGCTCTGCCCGGACTGCCACGGCAAGCGTTTAAAGCCGGAAAGCCTGGCCGTTACGGTGGGGGACAGGAACATTTCCGAACTGAGCGAGGCCACTGTGTTGGAGGCGCGTGCGTTCTTGGGCGGCCTGTCGCTTTCAAACTCCAACCAGATCATTGCGGCTCAGATATTAAAGGAAATCGACGCGCGCCTTGGTTTCTTGGTAAACGTGGGCTTGGACTATCTCACGCTTTCGCGCGGGGCAATCACGCTTTCGGGTGGCGAGGCGCAGCGCATCCGGCTCGCGACGCAGATAGGCTCCGGCCTTGTGGGCGTATTGTATATTTTGGACGAGCCCAGCATCGGCCTGCACCAGCGGGACAACGCAAGGCTTTTACACACGCTCAAACATATGCGGGATATCGGCAATACGCTTATTGTCGTGGAGCACGATGAAGAAACCATGCGCGAGGCGGACTACTTGGTGGATATCGGCCCCGGCGCGGGCGAGCACGGCGGGCATATTGTGGCTGCTGGCGAGGTGAAAGAGGTGATGGCCTGCAAGGAATCCATCACCGGCCAGTTTTTAAGCGGGGTACGAAGCATCCCTGTTCCAAAGGAGCGCAGGGCACTCAACGGCAAGTGGCTGCATGTAAAGGGAGCCCGTGAGCATAACCTCAAAGGAATCGATGCGGACATTCCGCTTGGCGTGTTCACGTGTGTCACCGGTGTTTCTGGCTCGGGCAAATCAAGCCTTGTGAACGAGCTTGTCAAAAAGACGCTGCTGCGCGACCTCAACCGCGCGCGGGTGCGGCCGGGTGATTGCGATGGCATCACAGGCATCGAATATCTGGACAAAATCATCGATATTGATCAAAGCCCGATTGGGAGGACGCCCAGAAGCAACCCGGCGACTTATACCGGGCTGTTTGACCTGATACGCGAAGTATTCGCTATGACGCCGGACGCCAAGCTCCGGGGTTATACCAATGGCCGCTTTAGCTTCAATGTCAAGGGCGGACGTTGCGAAGCCTGCCACGGCGACGGCATTATAAAAATTGAGATGCACTTCTTGCCGGATGTATATGTCCCCTGCGAGGTTTGCGGCGGCAAACGTTATAACCGTGAAACGCTGGAAGTCAAATATAAAGGCAAATCCATATACGATGTGCTGGAGATGACGGTGGAGGAGGCGCTTTCATTCTTTTCACCCATCCCGCGGATCGCAAAAAAACTGCAGACGCTCTACGACGTGGGGCTCACATATGTCAAGCTCGGGCAGCCGTCCACGCAGCTTTCGGGCGGCGAGGCGCAGCGCGTGAAGCTTGCGGCGGAGCTTTCCCGGCGGGATACTGGAAGAACGCTCTACTTACTCGACGAACCCACAACGGGGCTGCATATGGCGGATGTAGAGCGGCTTTTGGAAATTCTTCAGCGCCTATGCGAGGGCGGAAGTTCCGTACTGGTGATTGAGCATAATCTCGACGTAATCAAGACTGCGGATTATATTATAGATATGGGGCCGGAAGGCGGCGACCGCGGAGGCCGCGTGATCGCCTCGGGCACGCCCGAGGAGGTTGCGCTCGTCAAGGAAAGCTATACGGGGCAGTACCTTTCCCGCGTACTGCGCCACAAGGCATAGCAGCCATTTGACCCAAAACTAAAGTATCGGGGGTTATACGTATGGCATTTACAATGGAGCGGTGGCATTCCGCCGTCGGGCAGCGGTTTGCGGTGCGCAAATATAAGGGCGAGCCGGACGAAAGTGACCTGGACCTGCTATACGAAAAGGCGGAGCAGCTTTCCGCGCGGGGCGTGCGCATACTGATAGGGCATGACCCCAAAGTGTTTGCGCCTATCCTGTTCGGCGCGGGGCGTATCAAGGGGACCGGCTGGTTCGCGGCGTTTGTGCAGGATGAGGATTCAGACGACCGTACGGTAGGGTACCTCGGCGAAGCATTCGTGCTGGAGGCCACCGCCCTTGGACTGGGGACTTGCTGGCTGGGCATGTATAATAAAAAAGCGGCGGCTTCCGCCTTGAAGCTTAAGCCCGGAGAAGAGCTGACGTGTATTACGCCGTTGGGCATTTCCGGTGAAAACTATGCGGCGCGCCCGAGAAGGCCGCTCGACAAGCTCACCGGATTAACTCAGGAGGAGCTCCAACAGTTGCCGGAATGGCAGCGCCTGGCGCTCGAATGCGCACGGCTGGCGCCTTCGGCGACAAACGCACAGCCATGGCAGTATATTGTAGAAGGTGAAAGCATCCGCGTACGCAACACTGGCAATAATTTCGGCTACGGTATGCTGGACTGCGGCATTACCATGCTGCATCTTGAGCTTGGCGCGGCCCACGGCGGCGTTGCGGGAGAGTGGAGCTTTGAGGAGGACGATGCCATATTCACGCCGACCTCGTATGAGAATTAATAAATAGTAAGATTTGAAATCCCCCATGATTTCAAAGAAATAATGAATGACGAACAATGATGGATAATGAAAAACCGGGCCCGGAGCTTCATTATCCATTGTTTTTTTGTGTTCAATTTTAGGCAGGAAGTTCGCATCGATTATTTATTTGCGATTGATAATAAGTAAATTATAATAAAGTATAATCAAAGAAATTCCGCGAGAAATTTCCACAATATTTATTATTAAATATTAAGAAACAAGGAGGGAGTTATGGAGGTACTACGCGCACTTGCTGAAATCCGCACGCCGTTTTGGGATACCGTGATGGGTTACGTCACATACCTGGGCGATGAAACGGTGTTTATGGCAGTGGGGCTGATCGTTATCTGGTGCATCGATAAGAAATGGGGTTTTCGGCTGTTTTACATGGGCCTCTTAGGCACCGCACTCAACCAGCTGTTAAAAGCAATATTCCTTTTACCTCGCCCGTGGGTGCAGGACCCATCGTTTACAATTGTAGAAGCCGCGCGGGAAGGGGCGACCGGGTATTCATTCCCCAGCGGTCACACGCAAAGCGCTGTCATGCTCTTTGGTGGCGTCGCCATGTGGCTCAAAAAAGGCTGGGCAACCGTTGTCGCCGTGATCGTGATTGGATTGACTGCGTTTTCAAGGATGTACCTAGGCGTGCACACGCCGCTGGACGTGGGCGTTTCCCTGGGCGCTGGTATATTGATGCTCGTTTTGATGCACTACGCATTCCGCTTTGCGGATAGCGGCAGGCGTGCCGTCTATGTCCTGGGCGGCGCTGGCATGCTGTTTTCTATTGCGGTTATTCTCTATCTTCTGCTTGCGCCGACCACCGCCGCCAATGTCGCGGAGTTCGACGCGCACGGCAAAGAAAGCGTATGGTCTCTTGTGGGGGCGATGCTAGGGCTTTTGGTTATCTGGTGGATCGACGATAAGTATCTCAGGTTCCCGGTGAAAGCAGTATGGTGGGCGCAGGTCATAAAATGCCTCGGGGGGCTGGGTCTTCTGATGCTCGTTCGCGTCGTACTCAAAGAGCCGTTGCTCGCGCTGTTTAACGGGGACGCAGCGGCGAACGGGCTACGGTATTTTTTGATGACGCTCGTTGGCGGGGCCGTGTGGCCGATGACGTTCGGTTTCTTTTCAAGGCTGGGAGGTAAAAAGCCCTGACCCAGAGCAAAATCCTTGAGTGCGAGGCCATAATACATAACGGGGAGTACCTATGAAAATCTACAATGTTCTAACCAGAAAAAAGGAAGAGTTCGTTCCCCTGCAGGAGGGCGAGGTGCTTATGTACGCCTGCGGGATCACCGCCTCTGGCTATGCGCATATTGGCCACGCGTATCAGGCCTTGATTTTTGACGTCATCCGCGGTTATTTGGAGTATCTGGGATATCGGGTAAAATACGTGCGCAATTACACGGATGTGGATGATAAGATTATCGTCAACGCCCGTAAAGCCGGCCAGGATCCGCGTGAGTTCGCGGAGCAGCTGATGCAGTCCATTGACGAGGATTTCAAGCGTCTGGGCGTGATGCCCCCCACCATCCAGTCCCGGGCAACAGAGTGCATCGACGATATCATTGCCTTTATCAAGGAGCTTATCCATAAAGGCTATGCGTATGCTACCGGTACAGGCGACGTTTACTTCAGCGTTGGTAAATTCCCGCACTACGGCAGCTTTTCGAACCGGCTGGTGCCGGATGAATTGCTGACCGGCGTACGCAAAGAAATCGAACCTGGCAAGCGCGAGGATCGCGATTTTGCCCTTTGGAAGAGTGCTGATACCGACGAGATTTTTTGGGAATCTCCCTGGGGCAAGGGGCGTCCCGGCTGGCACATTGAATGCTCTGCCATGGGCCAGAAATATCTTGGCGAGACCATTGATATCCACGGCGGAGGCAAGGATTTGATTTTTCCTCACCATGAAAACGAGATCGCCCAATCCGAAGCCCGTACCGGCAAGCCGTTTGCACGGTTCTGGGTCCACAATGGCCTCATCAAGGTGAATGGCCAAAAGATGAGCAAGTCCCTAAACAATAGCATCCTTCTGAGTGATTTACTGGATGAGTTTTGCGGCGATATTATTAAACTTACCATATTGCAGAACAGCTATCGATCCGATCTGAACGTGACCGACAGCATGTTCCAAAACAATGAGAACAAGATATACAACCTGTATCGATTGTTCCAGCGTATTGATCAAACCTGGCCGGATGTAGCGGGCAACCAGGACAATGAATTCTCGCACCGTATTGAAAAAGAGTTTCGGGCTGGCATGGATAACGACTTTAACACAGCGCTGGTGATCGCCAACATGATGGGCTACGTGAGCGAGCTTACCAAATTGGTGAACAAAACCAACACGCAGCCCGAGATCATTGTAGGCGTCAAGGATACCCTTGTACGCGTCTACGGCGTGCTACGCATCCTGCAGCTTGACGCGGAGGAGGTCGTAACTTCCATTCGCGCCAAGTATCTTTTAAAAGCCAACTTGACGGAAGAAGACCTCCGGGAACGCATTGCCCGCTGGCATGCGGCAAGGCAGGCAAGTGATTTCCCCGCGGCAGACCGTATCCGGGATGAGCTTTTGCAGGCGAATATTTCAATTACAGACGATGCCGGCTGGGATATTATCGTACGGAAAAACGCATAAGCAGATTGGCGGAAGCAGCGCTTCCGCCTTTTTTATGGCAGCAATCCCCATCCCTTTTTCAGGACCCGTACAGGGAGGTATCCTCTTACGCCCCAGACCTCCACCTCTGCATACTCTTCCGGACCGTAGGAAAGCACCTGCACGGTGGTGTAGGTGGGCACTTTGAAAAGCCGCGTGCTGCTGTCCCCCGGCACGTCCATGAGGTATGAGGTATAGCGCATGATATCCGCTTCAGGAGTGGACTCCATCATGCCCTGCTCAAACGTCAAGTAGGCGGTGCGGATATAGCCTTCCCGCTTTTTATACTTGACCTTGCACCAGGGGTCGCCAAGCTGGAGCACTTCCACGGCGGTTCCCAACGGAAGACGGGCGATGCGTCGGTCGTTGGAGCCGTTACCGGTGCGGAGGTCAGCGTCCTCCAATACCGTCCATGCAGTCAGGTTGGGCTGCTCTTCCGTATCATAAATGCCCTGTTGCATGGCGTTATAGTCATGGAAGGAAAGCTTGGAACGCAGCGCGCGCTTGAGCGCGGGGGCGGGTTCTTCCGAATTGGAGATATTGATCACGGTGCCGGGGCAGGCATAGTAATAGAGCCATTTTGCGTCCTCCACATAGAGGCGTACGCATCCATGCGAGACGTTTTGCCCCAAATGCCGATACGGGTAAGATTGCAGGGCGTTCACGCTGCGGCGTGAAAACATGATGGAGTGAAAATAGACGCTCTCAACAATCTGCGTCCAGTACCGCGCGTATTCGCCGGAGAAATTCGCAAATTTCCCGAACCGTTCCCGCCCGCCGATCTTCCAGATGCCGCGCGGCGTGGGCGTGGCGACGTCCTCCGGGTCCTCGGGATCTACCTCCGTGCGCCCGGTGGAGCATAAAAACCGCCGCACGATGCGGGTATATTCTCCGGCGTCGTCTTTCTCATATACGGTGACGATCTGGTTGACGGTATCTAGAAGTATGTAATATTTTTCCGGATCGGTATTTTTCAGCTCGTCTCGTGCATATGCGCTGGACGGTAAAACAAAGAGCGCTGCGATGAATGCGCACAGAACATATAAAAAGCGGACTCTCACGCGCTGCTCCTTTCGGGGCTTTTTTTACGTTCATACCGCCGGTGGAGAAGTTCCGGCCGTCACGATTATACCCGTACCAAAATTGGTATGCTAACGATATGCGTCCTAGAAGAAAGAACAACATTATCCGGTTCAGCGCATTCCTCATGGCGTCTCTGCTTTGCGGGTGCGCGAGCATTTTGCCCCGCAGGGCGGCTGTTTCACCCGCTCCTACCGAGGTCCCCTTGGCCGCGCAGAGCGCCACGCCCGTTCCCACAGCCACGCCGACGCCACCTCCTGTCGTTCTGTTTCTGGCGGATTGTGAGAGGGAAGCGATCGAACCCTATGTAGAAAGCCTGATGCAGGCGCTTTCAGGGCAGGGTTGGCGCATTACACAACAGTATGCGGCGGAGGGGTTTCCTAAAGAGATCCCTGTGCGCTCGTACGACGGCATTCTTGTGCTTCGGGCAAAAAAGGGTACTTCGCTCGAAGCTGTGAAAGAAACTGTTGCGCAGGGGACGCCGGTGTCCATTATCGATCTGTTTCCAGACGGGGAGGAATTTGAGGGCGCTTCATATTTTAGCTACAGCCCAGAGAACGCTGCGGAGTTTACCCTGAATGTAGCGCTAAACTATCCCCCACATGATACGCCGGTACGTCTGATCGGGCTTTTTACGGAAAAAGAGAGCGCGGGACACGATGCGTTCCGGGAGGCGGCCAAAGAAGGAAAAGTGCTGGGAAAGGGAAGCTTTTACGGGCATAAGCCACAGAGCGCAAAAGCCTTTATGGAGGAACAATTAAGCGATTATGTCGAGGGTACGGTGGATGCCGTTTACGCCGAAACGCTTCCGCTTGCTCTTGCGGCGCTTCTTGCGCTTACCGAACGTGACCGCACGGATATGGAGGTGTTTGCTGTGCCGGATGGTACCATTTATTTGCAAGAAAAGCTTTTAAGGCGGTATGTCTTTCCTATGGCAATGGGCGCGGATCCGGCTGAGTGGGCATATTTGCAGGTAAGCGCCCTAAACGGCATGATGCGCGGCGGTACGCCGATCAAAAGCGCAATCGGAATCAGTATCACGGCATATGAGGAGGGATATAAGCAATAGGCCATTATCCATTTTTATTCAGGAACGTATAATCGTTGATTATTTCATGGCCAATAATTGCGACCAAAGAGAAAGGCTGTTTCCAGTGCCGCGAGATTTCGGCATTTCGTGGTCATTGGCGCAAAACCATGCGGATAGATGTTTTTTTTGTGAACAAAAGAAAACGATTTTTCAAAAAATAATGCTGGACAACTGCAAAGACGAAGATTATAGTATATCATGGGTTTGGATTTGACAATATGCAAGCCGCAAGAAAGAAAACTGTAGAACGCGACATTTGAGCATAACGTGAACTTATATACAGCAATTCCAATTCCGCTCCCAAGTTAATAAGCCAATTGTTTCTTGTTAAATTGATTCCTTTTGCGCTCCCATCAAATATGCATACTGGCATTATAAGAAAAGGGCGCATTGACCCAATATCTTACAGGAGGCATACCTATGAACTGGGCAGTCATCTCTCTTTTCATCTGTGTACTTGCCATCGGCGTCGCAGCGTATTTCTACCGCTGGGTAGAAAAGTTGCCTGCCGGAGAAGGCACGGAACACATCGGCCAACTCATTCGCAAGGGCGCTTTCACGTTCCTCAAGCGCGAATACCGTGTTTTAACGATATTCGTCGGCGTTGTCAGCGTTCTGTTGATCCTCTTCTTCCCCAAGCCGATCTGGCAAGGTGAATGGACCACCAACCTGTGGACCATGTGTGCCTACATCCTCGGCTCCGCTCTTTCCGCAGTGGCGGGTTATGTTGGTATCAGCATCGCCACCATCGCCAACGTCAAGTCGGCGGTTGCGGCAAAGCACGGCGTTGCGCCTTCCTTCATGGCCGGTTTCCGCGGCGGCGCGGTCATGGGCATGGCGGTGGTAAGCATCTCGCTCGCCGGCACCGCCATCCTCCACCTGCTCACGGGCGATTCCGGCATCGTGCTGGGCTTCAGCTTCGGTGCAAGCTCGCTGGCCCTGTTCGCAAAAGCGGGCGGCGGTATCTTCACCAAATCCGCTGATATCGCGGCAGACCTCACCGGTAAGGTAGAGCTCGGCATCCCCGAGGACGACCCGCGCAACCCCGCCGTTATCGCGGACAACGTGGGCGATAACGTAGGTGACGTCGCCGGTATGGGCGCGGACCTGTTTGACTCCAACGTCGCTTCCATTGCGGCGGCCATGGTCATCGCGATCCCGCTCGGCCAAGAGAACCTGTTGTTCTGCTTTGGCGCTCTTGGGCTTCTCGCTTCCATCATTGGCGTGCTGTTCTCCAAAATCGGCAAGGACGGCAAGCCGGGTTCCGCTTTAAACCGCGGCACGTACCTCACCTGCGGCATCTATGTGGTGCTGACCTTCCTGGCAACGCTTCTCTCCGGCTTTGCATGGCAGATCTGGGGCGCCGCTATTCTCGGTATGGTCGTTGGCGTGATTATCGGTATCACCAGCGATTACTTCACGGGTGATGAGCGCAAGCCGGTTGAAAAGGTTGCGGAAGCCTGCAAAAACGGCCCCGCGTTCACCATACTCACCGGTATGTCCTACGGCCTTCTGAGCTCCTTCCCCGCGCTCGCCGGTATCGGCGTTGCGGCGCTGGGCGCGTATAAGCTGTGCGAACCTCTGGGCGGCAGCTATCCGATGTTCGGTATCGCAATTGCGGCGGTTGGCATGCTTTCCATCGTCGGCATGATCATCTCCAACGACGCGTTCGGCCCCATCGTGGATAACGCGCGCGGCGTTGCTGAAATGTGCGGCCTGGGCGACGAAGTGCTCGAAGTCACCGATAAGCTCGACTCCGCGGGCAACACCGTAAAAGCCATCACCAAGGGCTTCGCGATCGGCGCTGCCGGCCTCACCGTTATTGCGCTGTTGGCCGCGTTCCAGGAGATCGTGGTTGCAAACGGCGGCGCAGATGTTGGCTTCAACATCATGAACCCGCTCGTGTTCTTCGGCGCATTGGTTGGTACGGCAATTCCCGCCGTGTTCTCCGCCATGCTGATGATGGGCGTAAGCCGCAACTCGCAGAAGATGGTTACGGAAATCCACCGTCAGTTCAACAGCATCCCGGGCCTGAAGGAAGGCAAACCGGGCGTACTGCCGGACTATGACAAGTGCATCGATATCGCCACCATCGGCGCGATCCGCGAGCTGATCCCTGCGGGCCTTGTGGCAATACTGGTCACGCTGGCTGTCGGCTTTATCGGCGGCGTTCAGGCAATCGGCGGTTACCTCACGGGCAACATCATCTCCGGCCTTCTGGTTGCGCTGATGATGAGCAACGCGGGCGGCCTGTGGGACAATGCAAAGAAGTATATCGAGGCCGGCCACTGCGGCGGCAAAGGCTCGGATGCGCACAAGGCCGCCGTCATTGGCGACACCGTGGGCGATCCGTTCAAGGACACCGCAGGCCCGTCCATCAATACGCAGATCACGGTGGTATCCCTGGTTTCCTCCATGTCTGCGATCCTGTTCCTGACCTACTCTATCTTCTAAGAGAAAAGCAAAACTCCAAAGGGCGCTGTATGAAACGGCGCCCTTTTTCTTTTGAAGTTCTTTCGCTTGCAAATCAGGTATCTCTGTATCATTATAAAGCCAATGGAAGGACGGAGGATAATGCAGATGGTATATGAAACGGACAGGCTGTTATTAAAGATTCTCGATCCGTCCCATGCGGAGCTGACGCTCGATTACTATTTGCGCAACCGCGCGTTTTTAGAGGAATGGGAGCCAGTAAGAGAGGAAGCGTTCTATACGCTGGAAAAGCAACGCGAGATTCTTACGCAGGAACAAGCCGATATTGAAAGCGGCCGCCTGTTCCGGGTATGGATATTCAAAAAAGGGGAAGAAAACAGTGCGATCGGAACGTTTGGATTTTCCAACATCGTCCGGGGTGCGTTTTTATCCTGCTTTTTGGGCTATAAGCTGGATGGGCGGGAGATATGCAAGGGTTATATGACCGAGGCGCTGCAAAGAGGCATTGCGGTGATGTTTGAAGAATATGGCCTGCACCGCATCGAGGCGAATATCATGCCAAAGAACGGAGCCTCTTTTCGCGTCGTTGAGAAGCTGGGGTTTTGCTGTGAGGGGCTTTCTCCCAAATACCTGAAAATAAACGGCGTGTGGGAGGACCATATCCATATGGCGCTGCTTAACGACAAGGTATAATAGCCGCAAGCGGCTATTATACGCCTTATTTTGATGCGCGTGCGAGTTTCTCCTGCGGCGAACGCACATATGCAGGGATTATACCATATCCGCTTTGCTTCTATGGTGTAATTTATTCCGTCGCAAGCATGCTGGCGCTCAGCCTCTCAAACAGCTTCAGCAGCGGTTTATAAAGCAACAGAGCGACAAGCCCGTTTCCGAAGCAGTGCAACAAATCAAATGGAATGCCCTGCACCCAGTAAGCAAACGCCGAGGGCAGGCCTCCGATAAAGAGATAGGGAATGGCGCACAGTGCGCCAAAGCAGAGCCCGAACGCCGCGCTGACGATTGCCCAGAACACAGGGCTGCGCTGTTTTTTAAAAAGCAGCGCAACCACAACCAAAATCGGCCAGATATACAGATAATTCAGCCACCATAAGCCAAAGCCGTATATGAGGCCTTCCACAAGGGTGAATAGTAACACCGGTATCAGCGCTATTTTGCCGAATACCAGCGTATAGAGGATAACGAGCAGCGAAACCAGCTCGATATTCGGCAGCACCGCAAGCCCCACCTGCATCAAAATGAGAAGCGCCCCAAGCACGCCCATCAGCACAATGCTGCGTGCAGGGTGGGGGATATTACCAGCCGGTTTTGAGGGTGATTTCATAAGCCTCGCCATCCTGTACAGGCGTCATATCTACGCCGGTATTGAGCTGCTCGCCGTTCTTGGTGATCATCCACCATTGCTGCTTGCTCTCCTCCACAGTTTCGCCATCGACTGTGAGCACATACAGCCCAAATTCGTCTTCCGTGCCGAAAATAAGTTTTTGCTCTTCCAGCGCGCCCCTGAGATATTCCTGGTCCGTGTGCAGCGTGAGTTCTTTTTCGCTGCCGTCGCCGTGGAAGACGGAAATAGAGAGTTCCTTCTCCCCTGCAACGGGCTTTCCAACAAAATTCTGGTACACCAGCAGGAATGCCGCAATGAGTACCACGATTGCCGCCGCAAGTATCCATAGTTTTTTGTTTGTCCGCTTTTTCTCCATATAAAAAACCCCCTTGTTCATACAAGGGGATTTCAAACGCCTGCTGCAAAGAAGGATAAGCCTGCCGTATGCAATACGGCATGGCCTGGTACGAACGCCATTCCTCGTGGCTCCTTGCACCGGGTTTTCAGGCAAGTCTTCTGACTCGAGGCATCTTCGCCCGCATCCGCCTTCCCGGTTACCCAGTGGCGCTTTGATGCAGGCTCCGCCTTTACAGCGACGGGATCGTGGGGGAGTTTACCCCTCTTCCTTGTTAAGCCGGCCAGGGTATCCTGGCCATACGGCACCTGAAATCCTCTGTATTCAATTTGCATCAGTATAGCATGGCCATAAGCGGCCAGCAAGGGCGAAATATCGGGCTAAATGATTTGACTCCGCAGTTGCAGGCGCAGCGCGTCTGCTTTTTTTAGCACGGCTTCCAACGGCGCATGCGCGGCAAAGAGCGCGTAGAACTCCAGTATCACGGGCAAAAGCGCGCTGTCCTTTGGGAGGCCGCTGACTTCCAGCAGCGCTTTTTTCGCGTTCTTGTCCGTTTGCTCTATGTTTTCCTGCGCAAGGAACGCGTGTACCGCAGCGCCTGCGCCCAGGCAGATGAATACGGGAATGCCGCGTTCCTGTAAGTACAGGCCGGCCGATCCTATCATGCGGTCCGCGGGGGAGATCTTCCGACGCGCGTCCGCGCCGACGCGGGCACAGGTATCCCCCAACGCTGCGTTCTGGAAACGGGTAATGAGATCGTCGATGTGCATGGCGATATCACCCGCGTTCATTCCGTAGCGAGCGGACAGTGCGAACGCGCTTTCCAGCATGGCGTTGTGTACTGCAAGGCGGATGATTGGTTGCGCAATGCTTTCATAAATGTACTCGACGCCTGCAAGCTGGCCAAGGTAGGCGCAGGTCGCATGGCCCAAGTTATGAACATACAGCTTGCGCTTGATATAAAAATCAAACGGGGAGAAGGGTACGAGGTTATGCAGCTCCGGTATGCCGCCTACGAACGCGTCCTTGTCCACGGGCAGGTAATCGTACTTTTCCACACACACGCGCAAAGGGTTGCCGTCCTGCATTTCCGGCTTCTGAATGGGCACCATGCGGCCGATGGAGGCTTCCACCAGCCCCACGTATGTATCCATCAGGCGCTGCTCCTGTTCGGTCATATGCTCTTTGAGCATTCCTTCGAGTACCTTGTTCGCGTCCATCAGGTTTTCGCAGATGATGATGTTGAGCGGTCTCGGGTTTAAAAAGCGTTTTTTCAGCCCCGACGCAATCAGGGGCGCAACAAACTTCAATACGTTGACGCCCACCGCCGTCGCCATAATATCGGCTTCCGCAATGGCGTTTACGACCGCCTCCGCGTCCTTGCCGTTTATCGCGTTCACATGCTCGATGAGCACGTCGGTAAATCCTTCGTTGCTTACGATTCGCTGCGGATACGAATTGTCCCTGTTGAGCTGGGAAACCACAGCTTCTGCCACATCGATAAACGTTACTTCGTAGCCGGATTGCGAGAACAGCGCGCCGATAAAACCACGGCCGATATTTCCCGCGCCATACATAATTGCTTTCATTCGTCCATTACCTTCTTACTCATCGTTGATCCGGCGGAAATCCGTCGCTTTTTTTAGTATACATCAAAAAAAAGGCATGGACAAATAGATTGCGCTATGGAGCAAGCGCTTGGGGTGCATGATTTCTGATACCATTAGACAAGCGGATATAAACATGCTATCATCGGGTTAACAGGATTTTACCAATTTCAGTATCCAACATTTTGCTGCGAGGGTGATCATAACACATATGCCGCCGAAAACAAAGAACCGCACAACGCTCAAAGACGTCGCTTTAAAAACCGGCTTCAGCATAAACACGGTTTCACGCGCGCTTAGAAACATGCAGGATATTTCCGAGGAAACGCGCACGCACATCCAGCGTATTGCAAGCGAAATGGGGTACATGGGCAACACGGTTGCGGCCAGCCTCCGTTCGGGCTATACGCATACCATTGCCGTCATTGTAGGCGACGTATCCAATCTGTTTCACAGCATCGTGACCGAGGAAGTGGAGAAAATTGCGAGGCGGGACGGCTATTCCACCATACTCCTTAACACATCCGAGGATGACGATGCGGAATACCTCGCCATACAGACCGCGCTCAACCGCAATGTGGACGGCATACTTCTGTGCCCCGCACAGCAGTCCGAACGCAACACGAAGTTTTTAAAGGAATCCGGAGTGCCGTTTGTGCTGTTTGCCCGGCGCTCGGTGGAAGTGGAAACGGATTTTGTGGTGGGAGACGACAGGCTGGGGGGGTATCTCGCCACCAGGTACCTGCTGGAGAACGGCCACAGGGATATATTGCTGGTGCAGGGGCCAAAGTATAATTCGAGCGCATGGAACCGCAGGCTTGGCTACTGTGCCGCGCTGGAGGAGGCAGGCATTCCCGTTCGGGAGGAGCTCATCTGCGAGGTACCCATCAAGGGCAGCGGCAGCCAGAAGATCATCGGCGATATTATGAAAAAGAACACCCGCTTCACGGCGATATTCGCGTTCAGCGACCTTGTGGCTCTGGTGCTGATTGAGTATTTGCAAAACGAAGGTTATCGGATACCGGAGGATTTCTCTATCATAGGCTTTGACAATATCCAGTCCAATTTTCCGCTGCCCATCCGCCTTGCGAGCGTTGACAACCAGAAGACGGAAATCGCGGCGCAGGCGGTTCACATGCTTTTAAAACGTATCCGCGCAGACCACCCGCAGGAAGGGTACTGCCAGAATACGCTCGAGACCAAACTGATCGCCAGGAGCAGCGTAAAGCCGCTTTGATTTTAGCTTAAACTTTTCACGTACAGTTTCGCCTAATGCCCTGTAGCATTTGTCGCTTTTTGCGGAAATTCGGGGCGGGGGTTGTATTTTTTTCAGGGAATACATGTTTCTAAAATGAGGGGACTTGACAATTTTTTTCTGCCGTTGTATAATACATTAACGTTAATGTTGTAAATGTATCGTTTCTGTACTTAGTTTTCTTAATGTAAATTTTCTTTTTAAAAATTGTATCGTGTTTTGCTTCACACCTGCCATCGGTTTTTTCGCTTTTACCCATTGCAATGATATGTTGGCCTGCTGGTTTTGTGCTTAAAGGGCAATGCCGCCCTTTAAACAATACACATCATCATCAAGGAGGAACACCATGAAAAAACTGTTTGCTCTCCTCATGGCTGTCGCTTTGGTAGCGTCTCTGGCGGCTTGCGCGCCCGCAGCGCCGACTGCAGAACCCACCAAGGCCCCCGCTGCGGAAGCCCCGGCCGCACCCGAGGCACCCGCTGCTGAAGCTCCCAAGGAACTCGACATCGGCGTACTCGTATGGAAGTTTGACGATGCCTATGGTTCCACTGTCCGTACCGCGATGACCAAGTATGCCGAAGAAATCGGCACCCAGCTTGGCGTAAAGATCAACCTGGAAATGCAGGACGCCAACGACAGCATGGCAACCCAGAATGACCAGGCGGATATCATGTTTGCCTCCCAGCCGGATTTTGTCATCATCAACCTCGCGGAAGTCGCTTCCGGTCAGAGCTTGGTTGACAAAGCCACGGACGCTGGCGTACCCTACCTGTTCTACAACAAGGAGCCCGTGGAAAACACCATCCAGACCGTCATAAAGGACCCCGGCTCCATATTCATCGGCACCACGCCGCGTGAAGCGGGCGACATGCAGGGCGAAATCCTTGCCGATCTCTACAAGGCCGACGCTTCTATCGACAAGAACGGCGATGGCAAGCTCCAGTACATCATGTTCATGGGCGAGCCCAACAACCCGGAAGCCATTGCCCGCAGCAAGTACTCCGTAGAGACCGCTATTGCAAACGGACTGCAGCTTGAGCAGCTGGGCGAGACTCTCGTGTGCAACTGGGACCAGGCTCAGGCACAGGATGCCATGACGGCGGCGTTCGCAAACTTTGGCGAGCAGATCGAAGTCATATTCGCCAACAACGACATGATGGGTCTTGGCGCTATCGCTGCGCTCAACGCGGTCGGCTATAATACCGGCGTGGCGGGCGATCCGAACATCGTGGTTATCGGCGTGGACGCGGTAGACGCGGCGCTCGAAGCCATCAAGGCCGGCAAGATGACGGCTACCGTGCAGCAGGACGGCGACGCCATGGGCAAAGCCTGCGTTACGCTTGCTGTCAACAAGGCGCTTGGCAAGGACTGGCTTGAAGGGACCGATTATAAGCTCGCGGCCGACGGTTACTCCATCCGTATTCCTTACGCCAAGATCACTGAATAATAAAGCGGCAATATCGTACTGTACCAACCAGGAGAGGCGTTCCGCCATGGAAGCGTCCCAACGGGACGCCTCTCCTTTTAATCAGGGAGCTGGTGAGAACATGGAAGAAACCTACTTGCTTGAAATGATGGATATTGAAAAGTCCTTTCCCGGCGTAAAGGCGCTCGACCGCGCACGGTTTCAGCTAAGGGGCGGTACGGTGCATGCGCTGATGGGGGAGAACGGCGCTGGAAAAAGCACTTTGATGAAGTGCCTTTTTGGCATTTATAAGAAGGATGCCGGAACCATCAAAATGGAGGGGAAACCCGTCAATTTTATTAACCCGCGGAACGCGCTCGACAACGGCGTGGCTATGGTGCACCAGGAATTGAACCAGGTGCTTCGCCGCAATGTCATGGAAAATATGTGGCTGGGGCGCTTCCCCGGAAAGCATGGCGTTGTGGACCACAAGGCCATGTACAATGAAACGAAAAAGATATTTGAGGAGCTGGAGATTGACGTCAATCCCAAGGTCATGATTCATACCCTCTCGGTATCCAAAAGGCAGATGGTGGAGATTGCCAAGGCGGTTTCCTACAACGCCAAGGTACTGGTGCTGGACGAACCGACTTCGTCTCTTACCGATGACGAGGTGGAGCACCTGTTCCGGATACTCAATAAGCTATGCCAGAAAAATGTAGGCATTATCTACATCTCTCATAGAATTGACGAAATATTGCGCATCTGTTCCGAGGTCACCATCATGCGGGACGGCCAGTGGGTAGCGACCCGCCCGGCTTCGGAACTGAGTACGGATGAGATCATCAAGCTAATGGTCAACCGTGATATGGAGCACCGCTTTCCGCCCAAGAGCAACATGCCCGGCGAAGTGCTGCTCGAGGCAAAGAATATTTCGGGAAAGTATGCGCCTGCCTGCTCCGATGTAAGTTTTACGTTACGAAAGGGCGAAGTGCTCGGCATATCGGGGCTTGTCGGCTCCCGAAGGACGGAGCTTTTAGGCACGCTATTCGGCGTAAACACGTTGGGCGACGGTGAGCTGCTGCTGCACGGCAAGCCAATACAGAACAAAAGCGCACAGTCGGCAATTAAAAACGGATTTGCGCTCATTACGGAAGAACGGCGTGCAACCGGCCTGTTTCCGGAAATGAACATACTTTTCAATTCCGTCATTGCAAACGTACGCGCCTATGCCAAGGCCGGCTTTTTGAGCCGCAGACGCATGTCCAAGGATACGACATGGGTTGTGGACAGCCTCAAAGTAAAGACTCCGGGGCACAAAACGCATATCAAGTACCTCTCAGGCGGCAACCAGCAAAAGGTCATCATAGGGCGTTGGCTATTAACAAACCCCGAGGTGCTACTGCTGGATGAGCCTACCCGCGGCATCGACGTGGGCGCAAAATATGAAATTTACCAGCTGATACTGGACCTTGCCAAAGACGGCAAGGGCGTGATCATGGTGTCCTCCGAAATGCCGGAGCTTTTGGGCATATGCGACCGCATACTCGTCATGAGCAACGGCCGCATGAGCGGCATTGTGGAGCGGGGCAAGGACTTTGGCGCGGTAGAAGGCGAGCAGGAAACCATCATGCGCCTTGCAGCAAAATACGTTTAGGGAACCGGGGGCAACAGTATGGAAAAAGCAAAAGTCAACCACAGAAAGATCGGCGAATTTCTGCTCAATTACGCGCTCTATTTCATATTGGGCGTCATCATTCTCGCGGTCATACTTATAGAACCCAAATTCGCGACGCTTTCCAACTTCATCAACATCCTCAAGCAGGCCTCCACCAAGGGCATACTGGCGTTGGGCTGCGCTGGGCTCATTGTGCTTGCAGGCACGGACCTTTCCATAGGCCGTGTACTGGGGCTTTCTGCCGCGGTGACGGCATCGCTGGTGCAGTCAACACAGTACGCTTCCAGAATGTACCCGCAGATTACGGAGCCGGTTAGCCTTTGGATTCCCTTTGCACTTGCGATAGTAGTGGCGGTGGCGTTCAGCCTGCTCAACGGCTTCGGCGTGGCGAAGCTGCATCTGCACGCGTTCATCATTACGCTGGGTACACAGTTGATCGCTTATGGCACGACATGTATCTATATCGAGTCGCAGCCCTCCGGTTCTGCGCAGGCGCTCTCCACATTCGAGCAGCCGTTTCTGGATATCGTAAACAACACCGTTAAAATTTCCGATACCATCAAAATTCCGTACGTCATATTCTATTTCTTGATACTCGCCGTCATCATGTACTTTATCTGGAACAAGACGACGCTGGGCAAAAACATGTTCGCGGTTGGCGGCAATGAGGAGGCCGCGGCGGTTTCCGGCGTGAACGTGGCCAAAACAATCATGCTGGTGTACCTCATGGCGGGCGTGCTTTACGGCATCGCGGCGTTTCTGGAAGCCGCGCGCGTACAGTCTGTTGGTGCCAATACGGGTATTAACTACGAGCTGGACGCCATATCCGCGTGCGTCATAGGCGGCGTATCCTTCTCGGGCGGCGTTGGCAACATCCCGGGCGTCGTGATGGGCAGCATCATATTACAGGCAATCAACTACAGCCTCTACTTCCTGGGCATCAACGCGTACTTGCAGTACATCATCAAGGGGCTTATCATCATACTTGCTGTGGCCATCGATGTTCGCAAGTACCTGGCCAAGAAGTAACGGAAGCCGGATATGGACAATAAACCTATCAAGCTGCCGGACGGACAGAAGGTATTCACCGGAGAGCCCCCGAATAAAAGGCGTTACAAGCTGTATGACAAAATCAAAATATCCAAGCATGGCATGGATTTGATCATCATTGTCATCATAGGGCTTCTGCTGCTTGTGCTTGTGGCAGGCATCGTGCTTGCGAGGGGATAGCCTGCGGGGTATAATACGGAAAAAGAAATGGTTGCCCCGCGTACTACAGCGGGGCAACCATTTCTGATGGAAAAGCAAATGATCGCTGAGGCCGGTGGAACAGTAAAGTTTGTATTGGGATAAAAAGGAGCACATCATGCAATATGTAAAACTCAACGGAATGCCGCTTCCAGTGTCACGCCTGATTTTTGGCTGCGCGTCCCCCGCAATGCGGCGTGGCGAAGACGTTGGGGAGGTATTGGACGCTGCACTGGACGCCGGAATCAACGCCTTTGACACAGCGAGAGCTTATCAGGGCAGCGAAGGCACGCTGGGGCGGTGGATCAAGAGCCGCAAAGTTCGTGAGAAAATCATACTTATCACCAAAGGCGCGCATCCGTATAACGGAGTGGACCGCGTAACGCCCAAGGATATCGTATGGGATATCGACCAGTCCCTGGAGCATCTGCAGACAGACCATATCGATCTTTACTTCCTGCACCGGGATGATCCCAACGTGGAGGTTGGCCCCATTGTGGAGCAGTTGCACACCTGCAGGGAAGAAGGTAAAATAGGTCTGTATGGCGGCTCCAACTGGACTTCTGCGCGTATCGCGGAGGCGAATGCGTATGCTGCGGCACACGGACTGCATCCGTTTTCGGCTTCGAGCCCACAGTTTGGCCTGGCGGCCATGGTGCGCGACCCGTGGGGTGGAAGCGGCGGATGCATCAGCATTTCGGCACCCGAACAAGGTGCGGAACGTGCGTGGTACCTGCAACAGGGTATGCCCATATTCGCCTATTCCAGCCTTGGGCATGGCATACTCTCCGGCAGGCTCAAAAGTACGGACTGGGAACGGGCAGAGGATATTCTCAATGAGGATGCCATGTACGGTTACCATGCGGATATCAATTACAAGCGTCTGGTCCGCGCGGAAGAGCTTGCGGAACAAAAAAGCTGTACGGTGGCGGATATCGCCATTGCGTGGATGCTACATCAGAAACTCACGGTATTCCCCATTACTACGGCCAGCTCCCCCGCGCATGTCCTAAAGAATACGGCCGCGCTGCAAGTTCACTTGACGGATGAGGAATGCGCGTATCTGGCCGTGGGTGCAGCCGAATAACATCAGGAGGAGACACATGAAGGAAACAATGAAGCAGGAGGTCCTGCTTGCCAACAAACAACTGCAAAGTTCCGGCCTTGCGATATTCACATGGGGGAATGTCAGCGCCGTCGACAGGGAAACAGGTGAGGTCGTCATCAAGCCCAGCGGCGTTCCGTATGAGGAGTTACGCGTGGAGGATTTGGTGGTGACGGATCTGTATGGAAAGGTACTCGAGGGAAAGCTGCGCCCCAGCTCCGACCTTGCGACGCACCTGGTGCTCTACCGAAATTTTCCTGGAATCGGCAGTGTGGCGCACACGCATTCCCGCATGGCGACCGCGTGGGCGCAGGCCGGACGGGATATTCCCGCTTTTGGAACCACGCATGCGGATTATTTCTACGGGCCCATTCCCTGCGCAAGGAAGCTTTCGGCAAGCGAGATCGGCGGCGCGTATGAGGAAGAAACGGGCAACGTCATTGTGGAAACATTCCACAACCGCAATATCGATCCCATAGCGGTTCCCGCCGTACTTATCCACGGCCACGGCCCCTTTGCCTGGGGAAAGGACGCGCACGAATGCGTACACAATGCCATCGTGCTCGAAGAAGTAGCGGCCATGGCGTCCGTCACCGTTACCGTCAAACCGGACGCCGTGCCAGTGGATCAGCATCTCTTAGACAAACACTATTTCCGCAAGCACGGCAAAGACGCCTATTACGGGCAAAAGTAATACGGGCTTTGGATTAAGGCGTTTGAGACAGACTGAGGGGCGGAGTATCCGCCCCTTCGCCATATTCCGTGCATGAAGAAAGCGCTCCTTCCACAAACTACCCACCGAGGTGAGTATAATGGAACAACGCTATTCGGATATGCACGCGCTGCTCAAAAACGACGCGCAGGCGTGGAAGTACTTCAACATGCTGCCGGATTTCGTGCGGGATCAGATCAGTACGCGCGCATCCAATGTCAAGACGTTCTCCAGTCTGCAGGCATATGCGGAGAATCTGCTGGAAGGGGATCATTGATACCTTCGTAAGCCACACGGTCTGCGTTGCGCTGGTATATGCCAGCAGCATACCAAAAGTGCGGTTGCATCAGTCACGCTTTAAGGCCATTTTACGTTATTCAGTTTACAATCCATTTTGAAAGGCCGGCTTTACCGGCTTTTCTTTTTTTGCTTATCGAATCGAGAGAAGAAATCAAAAATGTGAAAAATAATATTAATATTATTAATATTATTATTGACATTATTAAAGCGGGGCAATATAATGAACGTGAAAAAGGAGGAACGCCATGAGTTATCAAATACCCACCAAATGTCCGGTATGCCAGAGCACGCTGCGTATCACGAAACTTGGCTGCCCGTCCTGCAAGACGGAGCTCTCCGGCAGCTTTGTTCCCTGCAAGTATTGCTCGCTGGATGAAAAGCAGCAAATGTTTTTAGAGACGTTTCTCAAATGCAGGGGGAACATCAAGGACGTCGAACGCACGCTGGGGCTTTCGTACCCCACGGTAAAGGGTTTGCTGGACGATCTGCTGCGCGCGCTGTACCCAGGTGAAACCCAGAAAGAAGAGACGCTCCGTGTTTCGGAAATATTGGATCGGCTGGAAAACAAAGAGATTACTGCCAAAGAGGCAGCACAATTATTATCGCAATTGAAAGGAGAATGAAACAATGGATTCAACGGACAGGGCCAGAATTTTAAACATGCTCAAGGAAGGGCACATTAGCGTGGAGGAAGCAGAGGAACTGCTCCGGGCTTTGGAACAGCCGCCGGTCGCCACCACTCCGGTACCGCTTAAGGACGCCCGCGGCCGCAAAGGTGGCCATAAACTTCGTGTGGTGGTGGATACGGGGGAAGAGAACCAAAAAGCCAAGGTAAACGTCAACGTTCCCATCTCCATCATCAAAACAATCGGACCCATTATTGCAAAGAACATGCCCAGGGAAGCGCAGCAGGAACTGGATAAAGCGGGCGTGGACCTTGTGGCAATTATGGAAAGCATCGAAACGCTCATAGAAAGCGGTATTGAAGAAGATATCGTGAATGTGGACATCAACGAAGGAAACGAAGTCTCAAAGGTGCGCATCTATGTTGAATAGGCCGGTATTCTTCCTGTACACGCGGGTACGGGTCAAGGAAAAGGCGAAGTTCCATTTTGCATTTGTGCTGCCGTTTTTTATCCTGTTTGCTTTCGTGGATGTACTGGACGATATTGCGCAGCTTGTAAAACTGTTTACGCCCCGCGCAAGCATTATGACGGCAAAAGAAGGGGAGCGTTCCGCTGCGGCATGGTGTGCCAGCATTACAGGAAGCATCTTGGATATATTGTGGGAGCTTGCCATGAAGACCGGCCCGATTGATCTTGTGGATGTGGATGTAAAAGATAAGGACGGGTCCGTGCTGGTAAAAGTGCTGACACGTTAGGGGGAGAATAATGAAATTACTCATAAAGCTGATGATTTGCTTTTTTGCGCTGGTCATCACTGCATATGCCTTTCCGGTCAATGTAGTGGCGGAAGGCGGGGTATGGACGCTTATTGCAGCCGCCGCCATACTGTGGTTGTTGAACCTTGTGGTAAGGCCACTGCTGCACGCACTGTGCCTGCCCATTACGCTTGTGACGGTCGGCTTGTTCTTCTTCGTTGTAAACGCGTGGATGGTGAGCCTGACGGACGCCATATTACCCGGGCTATTTATTGACGGGTTCTGGCTGAAG
>JAEYSE010000112.1 GCA_023435025.1 Bacillota bacterium | reverse complement strand
GTATATCTCAGGCTGCAATCCGGCTTCGGCGCATATGCGCGTCAATAAAACATCTTTATGCGCTTAACAGATTGTTTCGACCTAACGACATGGGCCTTTCAATCATGTAACGAACACTTCAGTTCTTCGGAGCCGGTGCCTTTACAACGATTAGTTCCAATGTGTCTGGATGGAGGTTTTTGACATTCATCTTGGTACGGTACGGAATTTTCAATAAGGTACCCGAACCATATTCATGAATCTCCTGCTCATCCAGTCCAATCGAGAGCGTCCCCCTTATAACGGTCATATAAACATTTGAATTGGAAAAGTGTTCGGGCAGGCCATCATTTTGATGAAACACCATATGCAGATAATGAACATTTTCATCAAATATGACCTTATCTATTGCTTTGTCGTCGCCTTTAGTTAATTCGAAAATTTGCTCTACCATGTCATTAACCCCCAATACGTTTAATTATGAAAGCCATCAGGCTCTTTATCTGATCTTACTACATAGTTTCCCCCTTCAGCCGTTGCAATTGCAACAAACGGGATGTTTAATAAAAAATTCCTCGTTGAGCTAGTTTGGGGAAAATATTAAGAGTATGTGGTATGGAGGTCTCGACCCATAGACCTAATAGGAGAATGGGGCTCAGTGAAGTGTCGTATGGGTGTTAGATTATACATAATCGTAGTTCACTTCCAAGTCTTTTTCATCATAACTGCCAGAAAATTATTTCCGGGGCAATTCAATGTAACTTCTTGGATAGTGATAAAGCTACGATATTGATGTGTTGTATGATTTGCATGTGCTAAATGGCTTGGTATATGCTTGTTCCCGGTCCCCACATATTCAAATTGTTAAGTCAATTATGCGACATCGGCAGTTTTTTAGCGGCGCTTTTCTCCATTTTTCCCGTATCGGTGCAAAGGAGCTTAAGCGCAGTCAAAAACGTCCATATTTGTAGCGTCCCGATATTGAGCCTTTCCACTAACCCGAAGTAAGGCAGCTTTTGTGCGTAGAATACAGCTGTCGTTCCGCCGAAGATAAAAATCATAATTCCTGTTATGATAGAATAGATGCCAAACCCTTTAAATCCTTCCAGTTTTCGGAATCCTGCGCCTATGAGAATGGGGGCCAGGATGGTAAGCGGTATTATCAAAAAAGTCACTGCCAGATGCATTGTACCCGCAAAAGTAGGCACAGCGCCGGGCAGGTCTTCCGGAAAGAACTGATATGAGAAAGATACTATCTGCATAATAAGAAACAGCAGCATCCCTCCCTGCGAAACCTTCGGTGTAAATTTTCGCATGTACAGGTATGCAAAGAGGCCAAATAGGATGGCTGGGACCGCATAAAACCACAGAATTGTTCCGAGCAGCTCCCGATCGGGTGCGCCGCTCGCCGTCAGGTTGCTGATGGGCTGCATAAGATGGCTATACCCACTCCATAGAAATCCGCCCAGCACCACATGAACCACATACGCCGCTACCGCCAACATACCCAGTATTGAAAACCTTCGAAATACGTTCTTTGTCATGTCTTGTACCCCAACTGTTTTTTAAATAATTACATTTTGAATAGGCAAGGTATTTAATGAGCGCGCAAAAAGCTGTATTTTTGTCAAACCTGGCGGGTTCAACATTAAGGTTAATCATAACTCCGCTTATGTCGATACCAGGTTATTGGGTTAAATGTTCAAAACACTAACTAGCTGGTTGGTTATTGCAGGGCGATTATTTTGCGCCTCCGTTCGTCCCTCAGCTTCTGTTTATGAGCAGTCTATTTGACGAAGGTGATGGTCTCTTTTGCCGTCAGGCCCACCGGCGTGGTGTAGGTGACTTCGGTTGTGCCTTCGGCTTTCGGCATCATTACTCCGTATCCCTCGAACTCGAAAAGTTCGGGTTTCTGTACCTTATACTTACCCATGAGGTCTGTCATCGCAAAGCCGGAATCGTAGGTAACAACGGGATTGATATGCTGAAAGGCCTGATCGCTGAGACTGACTTGGCGCTCCGTGTAAAGCTTGACGGATTCTGGCTTGCCGATATTGCCGTAAAAGTAAAGAAGGATGGATTCTACCCTGCTTGACCAGGATTTTTCGGAATGCTCCCCACCCGGCGCCTCATAGACCATAAGATCGTCACCACATCGATATCCGTTTTGCGTCAGGAGATAGACCCCCTGTCCAGCCATGTCAATGAATCCCCCTTCCGTAGACCCGACGTCGATCCAAATCTTAAATGGCTGCTTCTTCTCATACGGTCCGTCACTGAGCATGGTGTATAATTTGTTGTCGCCCCATCCGAGATACGGCGACTGCATGGCAAGCTTACTGAAAACGTCTGGGTGCCTGAAACCAATATTAAGGGTAGAGAATCCGCCGATGGAGGCGCCCATTAACGCTGTGTTGTCCCGATCCGGCAGCGTCCTGAAATTCTTATCAACAAAAGGCTTAACTTCGTTGAGTATGAAATCCTCATGATAAACCCCCAGTCCGTGCACGGGCTTCCCCTGGTCCACGCCATCCCAATGCGCATATTCAGCGATCCTGTTTTCGCCAATATTATCAATGCCAACGATGATGAGTTCCTGGATCTTTCCCTCTGAGATTAACCTGTCTGCCTGTGTTTGCATATTCAGGGACTCTTTTGACCAGTCTGATAGCTCAAAAACCGCCTTGCCGTCATGCACATATAAAACGGGATAGCGCTTTTCGGTATTTTCATAATAGCTTGGCGGAAGGTAAACATGTAGGTTCCTGTCGTTCTTTAGCATCGTCGCGTGAAAATCCGTAACGACAATAAGCCTTGCTTCGCTGCCGGAGAGTTGCTCGTTCGTATCCGGGGGGACAAACTCTTTGGCTGAAATACGTAAAACGGCGTTCTGAACGCTGCTGGACCCCGTAAGAAAAAAAGGCTTCCAAAACGCCAGAACAATAACGACAACCACGAGCGCGCTGAGCAGCAACCAGATCTTGCTTTTTAAGATCATCTGTTTTCCTCCGAGCATATACGTAAACTTATTTTAACATTTTCTGTGTAGGTAGCAATATATTGGGCAATAAAATTGTCGGGACTCAAATTAAAATTAGCTCACTCCCGAGACGATTCCGGTTACTGCATTTACATTTGCCTAGCTGTGTACTATATAGTATATTAATAAAGTACTTACATTTTTTATACACCTCAGAACTGTTTTAAGGTTTGCAATGCACGAAACAACGCTATATTGAAGGAGAATATGTTATGGAAATCAAATTGGTTCCCCTAATTATTGTTGGCGTTTACCTAATTGGCATGTTACTGGTAGGCTATCTCGTAAACAAACTTAAAATCAAGAACAGCACGGATTATATGCTTGCTGGCCGTCGCATGGGACTTTTCTTTGTTGCAGCATCGCTCTCTGCAAATAATATCGGCGGCGGCAGCACCACCGGCTTAGCGGCAAGAGCGTTTTCGGGATGGGGCATGAGCGCGGCTTGGTATATATTGGCCGCCTCTATCGCTATGATCCCATTAGCGTATTTTGCGCCGCGCATCCGTAAAACTATGGCTGTCACGATCCCCGAAGTGGTAAACCGTCGCTTTGGGAATGTAGCCGGGACTTTTACCGCTGTGCTGAATGTCGTTTCCCTGTTCTGTCTTACTGCATCACAGGTGCTGGCTTCCGGCTCTGTAGTAAGCTCACTAACCGGGATCCCTCTGAATGTCAGCGTATTGATTGCTGGGCTGGTTGTAATCGTTTATACCACAATGGGTGGTATGATAGCGGATGCCATAACGGATGTCGTTCAGTACGCGATTATTTTCGTGGGCCTGCTCATCGCGCTTCCATTCATCATCAATGGTGCTGGCGGCTGGGAGGCAATTTCTGCGAAACTGCCTCCGTTGGAACTTAGTTTCACAAAAATCGGCTGGGTTACAATCATAGGCCTTATATTCAATTATTTCTGCACGTTCCTTTCGGGACCCGAAATGGTAAGCCGCTTCTCCGCGGCGTCGGATGAAAAGACAGCCCAAAAGGCGTCCTGGTTGTCGGCCATTATGATGGGCCTGCTTGCGTTTATTCCCACTTTGATCGGCCTGGTGGCGCTGGCTGTAAACCCGGAGCTCGATGGCGGCAAAGGTACGACTGCGATGATGTTTGCGACCACCTCGTATGCGCCGGGTGTAATTTCGGGTTTGGTTGCAGCCGCGATCGTTTCCGCAACCATGTCCAGCGCGGACTCCAACCTACTGTGTGCTTCTACGATATTCATACGTGATATCTACATGAAGTATTTTAAGCCCAACCTTGAGGATCAAAAAATCATCAAATATACCCGTATCAGCAACGTGGTTATTTGCATCATCAGCATGGGCATCGCATTGTTCAACATTAGTCTGGTAACTTTAAACCTGTTTGCGTTTGCCCTACGCTCCGCCGGGCCTTTCGCAGCATACGGGTTGGGGCTGTCGGTACCGTATGCCACAAAGAATGCGGGGCTGTACTCCATCATTATCGGATCAATTGCAGTCGTTGTATGGCAGTTGCTCAATCAGCCGTTTGGCATACTGGCTATCGTATTCGGGTGCTTCTGCGGAACGGTAGCCTTCTTCCTGGTTGCGGCAATTGAGCGCAAAATGGGCAAGCCCGCTGCACCTACAGCTTTCGTCGAATAACCTCACATGCTCCGTGCATTGCAAATATAAAAAGAGGCTGCCGCACCGGGGATATCACCTCAGCGCGGCAGCTTTTCTACGGGCGTATTTTGTAAATCCGAAATTTAGACTGCTTAATGAGTAGTCCTTAAGTGACGGCTTAAACATAATGGGAAGTTCGGATAACCGCTTGGGTTAAGCATAATCGGAAGTTCCGCTCTTGAGGTCTTTGGATAATGTGTAGTTTGTCTTGATGGATAAAAGCTTCATTTTGTTTCATTGTGCAACCCATGTGATATGTATAATATTATAAGAAAAGTTGAAAAAAAAGCGGCAGTATGCGATAAAATTTAAAAGCACCGGCAAGTCCAACAGGATATAGCGCTTAATATAAGGAGATTAAAACAATCCATAGTATCTCACAATGTAGGCTCTTGGAGGGGATGGAATAACTATTACTCTATAATACAAGGAGAAAAATTAATGAGTGAATTTAAAATGGAGCATAAGAATCCGCAGGGTTTGTTTTCATCAAAGTTTTTTACACAAATGATTACAGTCAGTGGGAATGCCAAAACAATCCATTTCGGCGGACAGAATGCAACAAATGAAAAAGGAGAGCTAGTTGGACAGACGGATCTTGAGCTGCAGACCAGACAAGCACTGAAGAATATTGAAATTCTTTTGGCTTCTGAGCAAGCATGCTTTAAGAACTTGTTAAGCTTAACATGTACTTATTAAATGGATGTGACCCGCGAATTGGTTTGAAGGCATTTCAGGAGTTTGTCGGAGATATGCAAAATCCGCCGTTAATCACCGTACTGTTTGTCTCAGGTTTTGCCCTTCCAGACTGCTTGATTGAAATTGATGGAATCGCAGCTGTTGAGGATAAGGTATAAGTGTTTGGGATGAAAGTCCGGCTACCTTTGATTTTAATCCTATGACAATTTAATGGCTACCAACAGGCAGAACCATAGGATGCTATGCTTTCTTTTTTAAGAAGCGTAGCATTTTTATATACCCGCTCACGCTGAGAACGCCGCCGCTGTTTTCTGGTCTTCTTCACATAATGCGAAGCTCGGACATCTACGCAAATTATTCGAAGCGGAATAAAATATTTGAAATATAGGTAAGTAAATCGCCGTAATATATCTTACGATTCATTGGACTGGGTGTCCGCTTTCATCATACGGTTTTCTGCCATCTCGTTGAATAATGTGGAACCAAGCACCAGTAACGCACCAACGATGCTTATAAGATCCATTTTTTCCTTGAGCACCAGTGCCGATAACAATATTGCGACAATGGGATCAATGTAACTAAAAATTGCTACAGTGTGCGTTTTCAGGTCTTTTATAGAACCAAAATACATCGCGTATGAGAAGCCTGTGTGTATAATGCCAACTGTGATTACTAAAAATACTGTAAGCGGAGAAAATACCATTTCAGTAATGTTTTCGGTAAGCAGGACATACGGAAGAACGACCACAGCAGCCATCCCCAGTTGCACAATGGTCCCATCATAAGACGAAATACCTTTGAGCTGCTTGTTCAGAACAACAGCACAAGCATATAATACTGCGGCACCCAAGCCAAACAATACACCGACAATACCGAAATTACCTGACAAGCCGCCATTTAATACGCCGGAAACGAGCACCATTCCCAAAAGCGCAACTGCGATGCAAATCCCTTTTGTCAGGGTAATTTTTTCTTTAAGCATAAAGGTGGAAACTATGATCACGAATATCGGTGCCAGATAGTAACATAGTGTTGCTACTGCCACAGTCGTATAACGATAGGCTTCAAACAGGAGAATCCAGTTGATGCCGATAAAAGCCCCGGACAGACATAGGATAAGTAAATTCCGCTTGATATCAGGCCACGAAATGTGGGATTTCTTAACATACACAAATAGCAGTAAAAAGAGTGTGCCGATAAAACCTCTTGCCATTGCAATCACACTGGACGGAAACGGTATATAGCGTACAAAGACACCGATTGTGCCGAATATGACCATGGAAGAAATCAATTTTGCCTTTGCTTTTCTTTGGTTGGGTACTCTTTCCACCGCTAGACTCTCCATTACAAAATAAATGCCAGTTTTAGTAGTATAACATGCTCCGCCTTTAATCTCTACAGTTTGGGGCGTCAATTTGCATACCCGTGGAAATGGAGGAACAAAAAACGCCGCCGCCCATACGGGCGGCGGCGTTCCAACAACTATCTTTTACTGTATGGCTTAATACATCCCGGGGCCGCCCATGCCGCCACCGGCGGGCATTGCGGGTTCGGGAGCGGGGATATCGGTCACCAGGCTCTCGGTGGTGAGCACCATGGCGGCGATGGAAGCCGCGTTCTGCAGGGCGGACCTTGTCACCTTGGTGGGGTCGATGATGCCCTTCTCTTCCATCATGCCGTATTCGTCCTTGGAGGCGTCATAGCCGTAGCCGGGCTTCGCGGTATGCTTGATGTTCTCCACGATTACGGAGCCTTCCATGCCCGCATTCGCGGCGATCTGGCGGACGGGCTCTTCAAGCGCGCGCACCACGATCTGGATGCCGGTCTTCCTGTCGCCGGTGACGCCAGCTTCGAGCTTCTTTACGCGGTCAATCACATTCACCAGCGCAACGCCGCCGCCGGGCACGATGCCTTCTTCTACGGCCGCGCGGGTCGCGTTGAGCGCATCCTCGATGCGGAGCTTGAATTCCTTCATTTCCACTTCGGTCGCAGCGCCAACGGAGATGACCGCAACGCCGCCAGCGAGCTTCGCCAGGCGCTCCTGCAGCTTCTCTTTGTCGTATTCGGAGGTGGTGTCCTCGATCTGGGCCTTGATGGAGTTGATGCGGGCCTTGATCTCGGAGGGTTCGCCTGCGCCTTCCACGATGGTGGTGTTCTCTTTGTCCACCTTGACCTGGCGGGCGGTACCGAGCTGTGCGATTGTGGTCTCCTTGAGATCCATGCCGAGCTCATCGGAAATCACCTGACCGCCGGTCAGTATGGCGATATCCTGCAGCATGGCCTTACGCCTGTCGCCAAAGCCGGGGGCCTTGACGGCGACGCAGGTGAACGTGCCGCGCAGTTTGTTGAGGATCAGGGTTGCCAGCGCTTCGCCTTCCACGTCCTCGGCGATGATGAGGAGCTTCTTGCCCTGCTGGACGACCTGTTCGAGCACAGGCAGGATCTCCTGGATGTTGGAGATTTTCTTTTCGGTGATCAGAATGAGGGGGTTCTCAAGAACCGCTTCCATCTTATCCGTATCGGTTACCATGTAAGCCGAAGCATAGCCGCGGTCGAACTGCATGCCTTCCACGAGCTTGAGTTCCGTCTTCATGGTCTTGCTTTCTTCCACGGTGATGACGCCGTCGTTGCCGACCTTATCCATGGCGTCGGAGATGATCGCGCCCACGGCTTCGTCGCCAGCGGAGATGGAAGCGACCTGCGCGATTGCGGTCTTGCCGCTTACGGGCTTAGAGAGTTCCTTCAGGCCTTCCACGGCTTCATTTACGGCCACTTCGATGCCGCGCTTTAATACCATGGGGTTTGCGCCCGCCGCAACGTTCTTGAGGCCTTCGCGCACGATGGCCTGCGCAAGCAGGGTGGCGGTGGTGGTGCCGTCGCCCGCGACGTCGTTGGTCTTGGTGGCGACTTCCTTCACAAGCTGAGCACCCATGTTTTCAAACGGATCTTCCAGCTCGATCTCTTTGGCGATGGTCACGCCGTCGTTGGTGATCAAGGGAGCGCCGAATTTTTTATCCAGCACCACGTTGCGGCCCTTAGGCCCCAGGGTGATCTTCACGGTATCCGCAAGCTGGTTCATGCCCTTTTCGAGTGCACGGCGGGCTTCTTCACCGTATTTCAACTGCTTTGCCATGTTAAAGTTCTCCTTCCGCTATGCGCTATTATTCCACAACCGCCAGGATATCGTTCTGGCGAACCACAATGTACTCCACGCCGTCGAGCTTTACTTCGGTTCCGGCATACTTGGAGTAAATAACATGGTCACCAACCTTGACATACATGGTGACTTCCTTGCCATCCACCGTGCCGCCGGGACCCACTGCGAGCACTTCCGCCATCTGCGGCTTTTCCTTCGCGCTGCCGGGCAGCACGATGCCGCTCTTGGTGGTCTCTTCGCTCTCAAGGCTCTTGATAACGACACGATCGGCCAAAGGCTTGAGTTTCATGAAATGTACCTCCTTTTATTGCGATGCATTAGTTTGCTTTTTTTGGGTGTTAGCACTCACTGAACAAGAGTGCTAACAGGTATATAATAAAGCAGCCCGTCGATGGCTGCAAGCATAATTTTTTGGTGAAATTATACAGCAAGCTTAAATCAGGCGGGATTATTCTTCCATACCTCTGCTATTATTGAAATTTCGCCCGTTTTCTATACTTTCTGTTTTTGAAGTTCGTATCGCCACCGTTGCTTCCCTACTGCGCATACGCCTTGCGCCGGTTGCTGGGTTGGATTAAAATAGGAAGTAGCAAGTCAACCAAAACATTGGCCGCTCCGGGCCTTGCACATCGTTTCAATTCGTGCCGGAAGGGGATTTTTATGAAACCGTACGTCCTTGCATTGGATCAGGGTACCACAAGCTCCCGCGCCATATTGTTTAATGGCGAGGGGAAAGCAAAATGCAGCGCGCAGTATGAATTCAAACAGCATTACCCGCAAGCGGGCTGGGTGGAACACGATCCCCTCGATATCCTCATGAGCCAGAAACGCGCCGTGGCAGATGTATTGGAACGCGCTGCCATACAGCCGCGCGATATCGCTGCAATCGGCATTACGAACCAGCGGGAAACCACCGTTGTGTGGGAAAAGGAGACCGGCAAACCCATATACAACGCCATCGTCTGGCAGTGCAGGCGCACGGCGGAGCTGTGCGAAGTGCTCAAGGCACAGGGCCTGGCAGAATACGTTACGGAGAAAACCGGCCTTTTGATAGACGCGTATTTTTCCTCCACCAAAATCGCGTGGATACTCAACCATGTTCCCGGGGCGCGAGCGCGGGCGGAGCGCGGGGAACTTTTATTTGGTACAATCGATACCTATTTAATCTGGCACCTGACCGGCGGCAAGGCGCATGTGATTGACTATACCAACGCGTCGCGCACGATGCTGTTTGATATCAAAAAGCTTTGTTGGGATGAGCGGCTGTTAGCTGCGCTCGATATCCCTTGTGCCATGCTGCCCCAGCCCCGGCCGAGTAGCTGCGTCTACGGCACGGTTGCGGCGGGCATATCGGGTCTTGAGGCACTCTCCGGCGTACCCATTGCGGGTGCGGCGGGGGACCAGCAGGCGGCCCTGTTCGGGCAGGCGTGCTTCCTGCCGGGGCAGGCGAAAAACACCTACGGAACGGGTTGCTTCTTGATGATGAACACGGGGAATACGCCTGTCATGAGCAAAAACAGGCTTTTGACCACCATTGCGTGGGGCTTAAAGGAAGGCGAGCCGGAGTATGCGCTAGAAGGCAGCATATTCAACGCCGGGAGCGTCGTCAAGTGGCTGCGGGACGATTTAAAGCTATTGGAAAATACGCCTGAGATCAACATATTGGCGGAAAGCGTCAAGGATGCGGGCGGCATGCTGTTTGTACCCGCGTTTACAGGCTTGGGCGCGCCGTACTGGGATATGTACGCGCGCGGAACAATGGTGGGAATTACCCGCGGCACCACGCGGGCGCATGTGGCGCGGGCGGTGCTTGAGAGCATCGCTTACCAGGTGACGGATTTAGTCTCCGCCATGCAGGAGGACAGCGGCTATGCTTTGACGGATTTGAAGGTGGATGGCGGCGCTTCCGTTTCCAATGTGCTGATGCAGTTCCAGGCTGATATGATGGCCTGCCGCATCCACCGCCCCCTGAACGTGGAAACGACGGCTGCGGGTGCTGCTTACTTAGCCGGGCTTGCCGTAGGGCTCTGGCCGGATCAACAGGCGATCGCCGCCCTATACGAAACCGAGCGCGTGTTCGCGCCTGAAATGGGGGAGGAGGAACGCACCCGCCGCTATGCTCAGTGGAAGCGCGCCGTCTCCCGCGCGCTCGACTGGGTGGAACATGAGTAGACCCAAATGTAAAAAAAATTAGCAGGGCGCTCCGCCGCCCTGCCAATGAAAAAACTAAGAAGCGTCCATATAAATCCGTCCAAACTGACGGCATGTACGTCAGTTTGGACACCTCGCGCATTCGGGCTGCTACGTCAGCCCGATGCGGAAAACTCGCAAAAATGGCTAGCCCATTTTTGCGAAAATTAAAACTCTTCAAAAAATGTAATCCCCTCAAATTTGCTCAGCAGTTCGAGCACCTCGCTGTGGGACTGCTGCTTTTTGAGGTTGATTTTAAAGTTCGCGCCTATGCCCACATCCCCGGCCACGCGGATGGTTTCAAAATCTGTTACCGTCATGGCATGCTCCCGTACAAACGCAAAAAAGGCGGAAACACGGCTCATGTTATCAAACAGCACGTAAAGCTGTAAGGTCTTGATGCGGCTTTCAAACGCTGCCTGCGCACGCTCCAGTATTGTCATGGTCAGTATCATGATGCCGGTGACGGTGATGCCGCCCAGGTAAAAGCCCGCGCCCACCGCAAGGCCGACGCATGCGGAGGACCATAGGCCCGCCGCGGTTGTAAGCCCCTTGATGCGGTGCTGGCCGGTCAAAAGTATAGTGCCGGCTCCTATAAAGCCGATGCCGGACACCACCTGCGCGCCTATCCGCATGGCGTCCTGTCCCGCACCGTATGTCTGCGTTACAAACTGACCCGTCATCATGACAAGCGCGGCTCCGGTGCAAACGAGGATATATGTGCGTACACCCGCGGCGCGGCGCTTGCGCACACGCTCAAACCCCAGCGCGCCGCTTAATATCGCACAGAGCAATAGGCGCAGCATCATGGAGAGCTCGTTGAGTGAAATCAAGTCATATCCAAACAGGCTTAGCGTGAGCATGGGGCACCACCTTTGTATTGATGTTGGTTTTGCATGTGTCCTATGTTGATCGGCGCAAGGGTACGTTAGCGGGTGAGGCCGGTATTGCTTTGCTGTTCTTTTTCTGCCTGAGCAGGCGTTCCTTGTTCGGGCTGGCGTCCCGGAGTAGAAAAGGCGCCCACGTCATATCGACACTGTCAATATTGGCTTCCCAGTATGTTAAACGGTCATAATATCTTTTGAGTTCGCTTGCTACGGTAACCTCTACATGTTCCGGATATGCATAAACGAACGCGGTCAGCCCATAAAACACCAAACCCAAGGCATGGGTTTCCACATGGATGGTTGCTGCGGCATGGCCCATGGCCCGCGCGGCGGCGCAGGCGGCGGGGTCATGTTCCACCTCGGTCGCAGCATTGTGCGCTGCATGGATCGCTCTTTTTGCTACCGGCATCTTAATCTCTCCGCGCATCCATGCCTTCCCTGCTTCTATGGCTTCACGCGGCCGCTTCTCTTGCGGGTATCTTGCTTCAAATAGCGCAAGCACTGGCCCTGCGCAATCGACTGCCCACATTGCCAGCGTCCGGTGCCTTTGTTTTTCAATCAACTCCCGAAGCGGCTGTATACATTCACTTTCTCTCGAAAACAAAAGCTTTCTCATAGGCCCTCAAGAACGTATTTTGCGCTTACATGGCTGTATCAAATACAATATCCGCCTGTTCCGGTATGCGAAGCTGTGAAAAGTACAGTTCCTCCATTGGCAGCCATTCGGATTGGAAACGGGGGAGCTTTTCTGCACTTTCACGCCCCATAAGCCGTTCCCACTGCGCTTCTTTCGATAAAGTAAGGAATACCTTCAGGTCGTATGAACCTGCAAGCTGCGGATGGTGGCTGTATGACCCCTCCACAATGATAAGCGGCGCGTCAGGCATTTTGATTTTATAGTAATCCCCTGTCCGGCAGTCGTACGCCCGGTAAGAAAATTCGCCCCGTCTGTTTAGATGAGAGGATACCTCTTGCAGAAACCGCTCGTGGTGCACGTTGCCGCCGGGCGTATTCAGCCGTTCTGCCGTGCGCAGTTCCAGGGGCACGAAGAAATGATCCATATGCACGACGATGCAGGGATAAGCTTGCTCCAGACGTTTTGCAAGCGTGGTCTTGCCCGCGCAGCATCGGCCATCAATGGTGACACATACGCGTTCCCGGGTGGCGAGCAGGTTTTCTGTTTTTTGAAACAACGGCGCAAACAGTTCCGTAAGGCCGTTTTCCAGTGACATGAAATCCATATCTTCTTTCCTATTTCATCGTAAGGTTGCTAGGGTGGTGGTTTAAATCGCTTTTTCCGTTGCATCATAGCATGCGTGGCGGAAAAACACAATGAAATGTAGCGGGACTTTTCAGCGGAAAAACCTCGTTCATTTGAAGGGCGGCATTTGATTGGTTCAAACAGGCCCCGCTCTCCACACGCTTCGAGTTTTGTACCCGTGTACTCAGAGTAAGAACGTTCTTGAGGAAGGGGTGTGGGGGAACGTAGTTTCCCCACAATAAAAAAATCAGCGTCGGCGCTATAAGCGCCGATACCTTGAAACCCTTACGCAACTATTTGGCATGTGAAAACGCCGCCCGTGGGGGCGGCGCTTTGCCTATGCTACTGTTTATTTGCAGATGGTATACAGGCTCTGCTCGGTCTCCGGGTTGAACAGATGCATCATGGCGTTGGAGAACGCAAAATGGATGAAATTCTCCCTGCCCGGCGTTAACGTGTAGCTGTCCAGCAGATCTCCCGTAGGTACGCGGAGCACGGCGTCTTTTCCGTCCACGTTCACATGCAGGTAAACCTCGCTGCCCATCATTTCGGAAACGTCCACCTGTGCGCGGATTGCATGCTCCGTGCCTTCAGGCACCACGCGGATATGCTCGGGCCGCACGCCAAGTACAATGGGGCCGGGCATCTGGCGGTTGAGTTCCAAAACCTTCTGCCTTTCGGAAGGCAGCGGGACTTTTACGCCATAGAGTTCCACCACATAACGGTTGCCGTCTACATTGAGGGTGGCGGGGAAGAAGTTCATCTGTGGGGTGCCGATGAAGCCCGCTACAAACAAGTTGGAGGGTTCATGGAACACCTCGTGGGGCGTGCCGATCTGTTGAATGAAGCCGTCCTTCATAATCACGATGCGGTCGCCCAGCGTCATGGCTTCCGTCTGGTCATGCGTTACATAAATGAACGTGGTGTCGATGCGCTGCCTGAGCTTAATGAGTTCCGCGCGCATCTGGTTTCTGAGCTTGGCGTCCAGGTTAGAAAGCGGTTCGTCCATCAGGAACACCTGCGGGTGCCGCACAATCGCGCGGCCGATCGCCACACGCTGCCTCTGACCGCCGGAGAGTGCCTTGGGTTTGCGGTTTAGAAGCTCCACAATGCCCAATATCTCCGCCGCTTCTTTGACTTTTTCGTCGATCTCCTGCTTGGTCGCTTTCCTGAGCTTAAGCGCGAACGCCATGTTCTCATACACCGTCATATGCGGGTAGAGCGCATAGTTCTGGAATACCATTGCGATATCCCTGTCCTTGGGCGGCACATCGTTGACCAGCGTGTCCCCGATGTGGATTTCGCCGGAGGTGATCTCCTCCAGGCCCGCCACCATGCGAAGCGTTGTGGATTTGCCGCAGCCGGAGGGCCCGACCAGTACCACAAACTCCTTGTCCGCGATATCAAGAGAGAACTCCTGTACCGCAACCACGTTCTTGTCGTAGACCTTCTTGATGTTCTTGA
>JAEYSE010000091.1 GCA_023435025.1 Bacillota bacterium | reverse complement strand
GCACGCGGCACGATGGAAAACGTATAGGAAATGCCGTCCTGCGCGTATTTGTAGGGCAGCCGCGCAATGGAGTTCATGGTGGCGAGCGCGCCTAAAGTATCCCGCCCGTGCATGGGGTTTGCGCCGGGGGCAAAGGGTTCGCCCTTTTTTCTGCCGTCCGGCGTGTTGCCTGTCTTTTCGCCGTATACCACGTTGGAGGTAATTGTCAGCACGCTCAGCGTCTGCTTGGCGCGGCGGTAGGTCTGTTGCTTTTCCAGCTTTTCCATAAACAGCTTTACTAAGTATTCCGCAATGGAATCTACCCGGTCGTCGTCGTTGCCGAACTTCGGGTAATCGCCCTCCACCGTGAAATCCGTGATGATGCCCTGTTCGTCCTTTACGGGCCGCACGGTCGCGTACTTGATGGCGCTTAACGAATCCGCAGCAACGCTCAACCCCGCTATACCGCAGGCCATGGTGCGCAAAATGTCCTTATCATGCAGCGCCATTTCCAGCGCCTCATAGCAGTATTTGTCGTGCATGTAGTGTATGGCGTTGAGCGTGTTGATGTAGAGCTTCGCAAGCCAGTCCATCAGCATGTCAAAGCGCGCCATGACCTCAGCATAATCAAGAACATCTCCGCTCACCGCGTCGAACGCAGGCGCCACCTGCATGCCCGTCAGTTCGTCCTTGCCACCGTTGATGGCATACAAAAGCGCCTTTGCTAGGTTGCAGCGCGCGCCGAAAAACTGCATCTGTTTGCCGATGCGCATGGCCGAAACGCAGCAGGCGATGCCGTAATCATCCCCCCAGTATTCTCGCATGAGATCGTCGTTCTCATACTGGAGCGAGCTTGTGCGGATCGATACTTGTGCGCAGTACTCCTTAAAGCCCTGCGGAAGGTTTGTGGACCATAATACCGTCAGGTTGGGTTCGGGCGCGGGGCCAAGGTTCGTAAGTGTATGCAGCATGCGAAACGACGTCTTTGTGACCATCGTGCGCCCATCTATCCCCATGCCGCCCAAAGCTTCCGTTACCCAGACAGGGTCGCCGGAAAACAGCGCGTCGTATTCGGGCGTACGCAGAAAGCGCACCATGCGCAACTTCATGACGAAATGATCTATAATCTCCTGCGCCGTTTCCTCCGTCAGCCGCCCGGCCTGCAAATCCCGTTCGAAATAGATGTCCAGGAACGTGGAAATGCGCCCTATGCTCATGGCCGCGCCATTTTGTTCCTTGATGGCCCCAAGGTAGGCAAAATAGAGCCACTGCACGGCTTCTTTGGCGGTATATGCGGGTTTGCCGATGTCAAACCCGTACTTGGCGGCCATTTCCTTTAAGGAGTTGAGCGCCTCAATCTGGTCGGTGGTTTCCTCGCGCGCGCGGAGGGCGTCCTCGGTGATGACGTCAAGCTCCAGTAAGCGCATCTGGTTTTTCTTATCGTTGATCAGCTCATCCACGCCGTAGAGCGGCACGCGGCGGTAATCGCCTATGATACGGCCCCTGCCATAGCCATCCGGGAGGCCTGTGATAACGCCCGCCTTTCGGGCGCGGCGCATTTCAGGTGTGTATACGTCAAATACGCCGTCGTTGTGGGTTTTTCGGATGTGACGGAACGTGTACTCGATGTCCTCCGGCACCTTCTTGCCGTAATACTCCGCGCTCTTTACTACCATGTTGATGCCGCCAAAGGGCATGATGGCGCGCTTTAGCGGCTCGTCCGTCTGCAGGCCCACGATTTCTTCGAGCCATTTGTCGATATACCCCGCCCCGTGCGAGGTGATGGTGGATATGGTTTTTTCGTCCACATCATATACGCCGCCGCGCGTGCGTTCCGTCTGATAAAGCGCCAGCACCTTGTCCCACAGCATTTTTGTGCGATCGGTCGGCTCGGCTAAAAAGCCGCCGTCGCCCTCGTACGGCGTATAGTTTTGTAAGATAAAATCCCGCACGTCGATTTCTTTTGCGTAGTTTCCGGTGCGGAACCCATTCCAGGCATCAAACTTCATGTTTCTCTCCTTAACATTGCTCAGTATTACAGCGCAAAGCGCAACTTACTCGAAATTCCCACTAAAACAGTTGCATATTCCTATCTATGATATACCCAGTTTCCGCTTCTGGCAACCATTCAAGTTTGCGGCGGCTAACCGTGCGAGGAACGCACTGGGATGTATTATATCACGAGCGGTTTGCCCAATTGCCGCAGTGTTTTCTGGTATTTTGCGGAAATTGTCTTGAGATTTCATGTTTATATAAGAGTGGGCGTTTTTAGCCGGTTGCGCCGTGGTATCCTAATGGTATAGCGTTTCAAGGAGGGAGTCATATGCAAAAAATTGTCCCGAATCTGTGGTTTGATACCAAGGCGGAGGAAGCCGCAAACTTTTATTGCGGGCTATTTGAAAACTCCCGCATTTCCCATATCGCGCGGTATGAACAGGCGGGCGCGCAGGTCTCCGGCATGCCGGAAGGCTCCGTCCTTACGGTGGAGTTTGCGCTTTCTGGACAGGAGTTCATCGCCCTGAACGGCGGGCCCGTGTTTTCCTTTACACCCTCCATTTCTTTTTTTATCAACTGTGGGACAGAATCGGAACTGATGAAACTTTGGAAAGAGCTGTCCCAGGGCGGCGCTGTGCTGATGGAGCTTGGCGAATATCCGTTTTCGGAGCAGTTCGGTTGGCTGCAGGACAAGTACGGCGTATCCTGGCAGCTAAACCTCGCCGAACGCAACCAGAAGATTACGCCATTCTTGATGTTTTCCGGCGATCAGCTTGGCAAAGCGGCGGAGGCCGTTGCGTTCTATACGAGTCTGTTTGAGGACGCCAAAGTTCTCCATATGGATAAGGTCGGCCCCGGCGAAGAAATGGAAGCGGGTTTTGTCCGGCATGCCGCGTTCCGGCTGCAAGGGCAGGAATTCATGGTGATTGACAGCGCGGGGGATCATCCGTTTACATTCAACGAGGCGGTGTCCCTTTATGTGAACTGTGCCGATCAGCACGAGGTAGACCGCCTATGGGACGTGCTGACAAAGGAAGGGGAGGTACAGCCTTGCGGGTGGCTTAAGGACAAATACGGCGTATCCTGGCAGATTGTGCCCGCGGCGCTCAATGATATGGTCAAGGACCCGAACCAAAGGCGGGTGCACAATGTGATGAAGGCCATGCTTGAGATGGAAAAGCTGGATTTGGATACGCTGACCCGCGCATACGAGCAGGCTGATATTCTGTGAGGCGGAATGAAAGGCAGAGGGATAGAGCATACCAAAGAAAAATCACCACATTTGCGGAGAGGCGTTCTCGGCGGCAAGTGTCTACGGAAGGTGGGATCGGTTGTGCAAGCCTTTGAGCCGCACAACCATCCCCACATTAAATAAGCTATCGTGCCAACCTGCCGGCTTAGTGTCCGAGCCTACCTCCAGCTAAGGACGCAGGTTTATAAGGCCGATACCATGGAGCCCTTTAAAGCCATGGGATATTTATGCGTGTAACTGTACCGGATGCAAAACCGACGCATATTTACGCGTGATTGACGATAGAATCGTTATATCATATAATGTAGGAAGTGGAAAATGTTCGAGAAAGTGGTACAATTTATGGAGAAAGTTACAAAAAGTATTTCTAGCGCGATAACATTCAGCCAGTTGTCTTCGCTGGAAAAGGCCTCAAAGAGTACCCCTTCCCCCAAAAAGGCCATTAAATTTGACAAGTTAAAAAAAGTAGTAAAATAAATAAACTCAAAGGATATGTTGGCTTGTCAAAGAAATTTCGGATCCTGCATCTGATATTTACCTTTTTGCCCACCGTGTGGTTCTCCCTTTTCCTGAACTGGCTGGGAGAGGCTCTATTTTTGGTTGTCAAAACAGATGCCCGCGCAAGCCTGACTCCGTTCGGTATTGTACTCACAGTGCTTGTGCTGCTGCTTGCCGTTTTATTTCAAATCCTTCACTTTATCAAAAGCAACAATGTCGATTACCATGCATTATTGGAAAACTACAATGCGATGAAAAAAGTCGCAGATTCCTTGAGCGCGCTGTGCAACAGAAGAAGCAAACGATACATCCGGTTCATTGAAGAAAATAAAGAATCGCCTGGCATTGCCGCATTATCCGGCATTCATGACCCCATGGAGAACATTAACAATATACTGGATGAGATATCCGCGTTCTTTGCGGACTCTTTGAGTATTCGGAGAAACCAGGTCAGCGCCAATCTCGCGTATTGCATTTCGGACAATAAGATATGGACATGGGCGGACAGCAACGGGACAGAGGACCCTGCATTAACCGCGCTCATCAACGACGTGCAGTCCGCCATATACCAGATTTGCAGCGGCAAACAAAACTTCCTGTTTCATGCCGATAAAATAAAGGCCAACAAAAAGTCGGAATATGTCTTCAGCAAAAAGGACGGCGAGCACAACAACATCGGGAGTATCATTTGCGCGAAAGTGGTCTGCGGCAAACACAACAAGGAGTATATATTGGCGGTGCTCTCCATTTCCACATATGGCAAGCGAATCATTCATGACCTGAACAATGAAAAGCAGGTCAAGGAGTTTATCAAGGACCAGATATTGGAGCAGTATTTTGAGCGAATCCGCATGGAGCTTACGCTGGCGTACGCGAACTATCTGGCTTCAAATAACTCCAGCAATTTATAAAATGTGACCGATGCGGGCGGAGCCCGTGAGTTTGATAGCCTGGGCTCCTGAAACGGGAGCCTTTCTTGTATAATGGATATCACATGGAGAGGGTGGTCGTATGAAACAGGGAAAACTGGGAGCAAGAATATGGCTTGCGCTGCTGATGTTCGGGCTGTTCGGCCAATTGGCCTGGACAGTGGAAAACATGTATCTGAACGTATTTGTGTTCAATACCATATCGGGGGACCCTGGCGTCATAGCAAACATGGTTGCCCTGAGCGCGGTAACAGCCACCCTCACCTCGCTGCTTGTTGGTGCGCTTACAGATAAGTTGGGCAGGCGCAAGGCCTTTATCGTAGCGGGGTATATCTTGTGGGGGCTTTCCACAATGGCGTTTGGCGCCATCACGGTTACAACCGCGCAAACGCTGTTCCCCGGCGTCGCGGCCGTACAGGTGGCGGCTACGCTCGTCATACTGATGGATTGCGTCATGACGTTCTTTGGCTCCAGCGCAAACGACGCCGCGTTCAACGCCTGGGTGACGGACGTCACAGGCGTGGAAAACCGGGGAAGGGTGGAGGGAGTGCTCGCGAGCCTTCCGCTCGTTGCAATGCTGATCGTATTTGCGGGGTTGGACGGCTTTACCCAGCGCGGGGACTGGCCGATGTTTTTCAATATCGTCGGCGGCATCGTAACGCTGGGGGGCTTATGTGGATTGTTTTTGTTAAAGGACGCGCCGCAGCTTTCCAGAAGCAAAACGGGGTATCTTTCCGATATTGTGTACGGGTTCCGCATCGGGGTGGTGCGTAAGAACCCGTCTCTCTATCTGTCGCTTTGCGCGCTTGGGGTCACCGGTGCCGCCACGCAGATATTCATGCCCTACCTGCTGATCTATATCCAAAAGTCGCTCAACGTGCAAAATTACGCGCTGCTTCTGGGCGTGGTGCTGGTAGCGGCCTCGGTTATCAGCGTAGTATGCGGGCGGCTGATTGACAAAGTGGGCAAGCTGAATTTCATATTCATTGCGGTAGCTCTAGAACTAGTTGGCCTGCTTTTGATGTATGCGGCTGTCGATCATGTATTTGTCGCCGTAGCGGGGATCGTGATGGTGGGTGGAAACATGCTGCTGCTCGCAACAATCAACGCGATGGTGCGTGATTATACGCCGCAGGACAAGGTTGGCCACTTTCAGGGAATCCGCATGCTGTTCTCGGTTCTGCTGCCCATGGTGACGGGGCCATATATCGGGGCCGAGGTTATCCGCGGCAGCGGGCGGACATACGTGGACCTGGGGGTCGTCAAACAGGTGCCCACCGCAGGTATTTTCCTTGCCTCGGCCATATTGTTGCTGTTGGTGTTTGTTCCAGTTGTTGCTCTTAAACGCAGGGATAAGAGGCAGGCAGCCGCCCGCACACATACGCTTTACACCCCGTGGGGAGAAACGCTTGCGCCTGATCAAGTATTGCAGGAATACCCCCGGCCGCAGATGAAACGGGAAAGCTATTTGAACCTCAACGGGCTTTGGGAGTACGCCATCACAAAAGGAGATGGCGGTCCGGAAGTTTATGACGGTAACATACTCGTACCCTTTTCACCGGAAAGCGCGCTCTCCGGCGTGAGCAGGCAGCTTTTGCCCAGTGAAACGCTTTGGTATCGCCGGACCGTCACGCTGCCCGAAGGTTTTATAAAGGAGCGGCTGCTGCTGCATTTTGACGCGGTGGATCAATGCTGCGAAGTGTTGATCAATGGCATTTCAGCCGGTGGGCATGAAGGCGGATACCTCCCATTTGTCCTCGATGTGACGGAGTTTATGCGGGAGGGAAAGACGCATACCATCACCGTCAAGGTATGGGACGCAAGCAATACAAGCACCAGGCATGCGTATGGCAAGCAGAGCCTGAAGCGGGGCGGCATTTGGTATACCGCACAAAGCGGAATCTGGCAGACGGTCTGGATGGAAAGCGTTCCGGCAAAGGATATCGAGCAGCTGATCATCACTCCGCTATTCGACGAGGAGGCGGTGGAAGTCAGGGCCGTCACGCGGGAAGGGGATACTAGCGGTACTGTCAGAGTTCTATTTGAAGAAGGCGTTGTTGCGACAGCAGAACTGGATGCTTCCGGCGCCGCGCACATTCCGCTTGCGGGTTTTCGACCATGGAGCCCAGAGGACCCGTTCCTGTATGGGCTTGTGGTGGAAACACCGGAGGACCGTGTTGAAAGCTACTTCGGCATGCGCAAATTCTCGGTTGCGCCCGATGAAAATGGCGTTACGCGCCTGATGCTCAACAACCGTCCGTATTATCAGAACGGTATTCTCGACCAGGGATACTGGAGCGATGGGCTTTACACTGCGCCCAGCGATGAAGCGCTCATCTACGACATCCGCACCATGAAGGAAGCGGGGTTCAACATGCTGCGCAAGCACATCAAAATCGAACCGCTGCGCTGGTACTACCATTGCGACAGGCTGGGCATGATCGTCTGGCAGGACATGGTCAGCGGCGGCAGGCCGTATCAGCCGTTTATCACGCAGGCGCTGCCTTTCCTGGACGTTCGCCTCAAAGACAGCCGTTATTATTTGTTTGGAAGAACGGATGAAGAAGGGCGCAGGCAGTATTTGCGGGATATGGAGCAGACCGTGCACCACCTCTACAATACTGTGAGCCTTTATTTGTGGACGCCGTTCAACGAGGGCTGGGGGCAGTTCGATGCGAACGAGACGGCAGCGCAGCTTAGGGCGTTGGACAACACCCGCATCATTGATCATGCGAGCGGTTGGTACGATCAGGGCGGCGGAGATGTGAAAAGCCTGCATGTTTATTTTAAGAAAATCCGTATTCCTAAGGTGCAAAAGCGCGCGCTGATAGTGTCCGAATTTGGCGGGTACAGTCTGGGTATACCGGGGCACCGGTTTTGCGAAAGCGTATACGGCTACCGTCTGTACGGTTCGGCGGACGCACTTGCAAAGGGATACAGGGACCTTATCGAGCGGGAGATTGTACCGGCCATACGCAATGGGCTCTCCGCTTCCGTCTATACACAGGTAAGCGATGTGGAGGAAGAACTCAACGGAATGATGACATACGACCGCAAAGTTCTCAAAATTTCCCGGGATATTTTGAGCGAAATTCACAGAAAACTTACGTTCGAACCGGAATCTCCACCTATGCCGACAAGCGCGAAAAAGCCCGAAAATTCCTGAATTACAAGAAAGTGTGTCGGATTATTGTAAATCGGCTTTCTAATGGAAAGCCGATTGATTTTGTGTCCCTTCTGAACGCGTGACAATTCTAAAGCATGCAGCACAAAACTCAATCAAATTTACCTCCTGTTGCATATTATGTGATAAGGATATATGGCTGTCAGCGTTCGGCCATGCGGATGCTACTTCAAGTGGCGGATCATCCGCATTTTTTTGACCCAACCAAGTGCAGCCTGATTCCCAGGAGGAGAAATACTTATGACAAACAATGAGTTTGACTTTGTTGTAGATACAAACTTGAAATGGGCATGGCGGCTTACAAGGCTCAGAAGGCTGGATACCATTGTCATCCACCATAGCGCAAGCGATCACAGCACAATCGCCAGTATTCACGCTTATCACAAAAGTGAAGGGCACGCGGGCTGCGATTACAACTATGTGATCACGCCGGATGGCATCATCTATAAAGGCCGAGGCCTTATATATCAAGGCGGTCATGTCAGCAACGTAAAAAGCAACGACCTCAACGCGCGCAGCTGCGGCATCTGCATTACGGGCGCCATCCATAAGCACGCGCCTACAGGGGAACAGGTTGCTCCTGCAAAAAAGCTCATTTTGGCCATACTGGCACAGAACGGCCAAAGCGTGGGTGGGGTCGCCATACAGGTAGCAAAAATATATGGTCATAGGGAAGTGCCCTATTATGTAAACAATGATCTGACTGGCCGACCGTATCCCACACTCTGCCCAGGCGCTTACATGCCGCTTGCGGAATTCAAGGAGCTACTGACGGGGAAGGTCGAAAACCCAAACCCGCCCGAAACCGAACTTCCCGCCACACTCGCCTATGCCGGGGCCACCGACGCCGACATCCAGTCCGGCCCCAATACCAACGCGGAAATCAAAGGCAGGCTCTCTACCGGGGAGCAGTGCATCATACTCTCCGTATCCGAAGGATGGGCTAAGGTGGTATTGCACAACCAGGATCCCATCATCGTGGGGTATTGCGTTGATACTTATTTGGAGGAAAGGGATGAAAGCGACCCGCCTGCGTTCTATACCTATGGAGGGGACACCTATGTCCACTTGCGCTCTGGCCCCGGCACAAGCCATTCTAAAATCGGCACCGTCAGCGCCAAGGATCAGGTACTGGTGCTCTCGCTTAAACGCGGCTGGGCCGAGGTCGTAAAGTACAACGACGCCCCTGTCCTTCGTGGCTGGTGCGTGGATACCTATTTGTGGAGGGCGTAAGTATGGAATGGATGAGCATTGTGGTAGCGGTACTTGCCGGAGTAAGCGGCATTTTGCTCGGGTGGTCCGCCCATTTTAAGGAACGGCAAAAAGAAGATAAGCGGGCCGGATATGAAGACGGAACGTTAAAAACGGATATGGAATACATCAAATGCGGAATAGATGAAATCAAAAAGGATATGCGCATGCAGGGCCAAAGGATGGATAACCTTGCAGAACGTCTGGTCCGCGTGGAGGAGAGCGCGAAACGCGCAAATGAACGGCTGGACCGTATTGATAAAGTGGAGGAGTAGCTATGGAACAGAAACGCTGGAAAAGTCCGGTGTTATGGGCTTCCATCATCGCACAGATACTCAGTATCCTGATGATGACGGGTGTCATTGACATCGGCTTACATGAAGACATAAACCAAATCGCGGCAGGTGTGATGCAGCTGCTGGTGTTGGCCGGCGTGCTGAACAACCCGACCGATAAGAAGAATTGGTAGCAAAGTACCTGCGCCGCCTAAGGCGGCGCAGCTCAGATGATCGAGAAACACCTCTGGGATATGGGGATTCTCAAATTCCCCATTTTCAATCCGATGGGCGACATGCGCGCCCAAAAGGAGGGATAGCGCTTTTTAACAAATCTCATTCCCAATATATCCCGAAATGGAACTTTTTTTCCGCAAAAAATGCGATAATCTCACGCGAATGACTTTATGCGCGTCCTTGTTACATGGTATAATAGCCGGGTAATGATTTTGTACCGTGAAATTGCGTACAAAATCAGGCCTATTGAAACGAGTAATACGCGGCGGCGCTTAAAATTCCGCACGTGGTTCACTTTTAAAGGAGTATGGGGTATGGCTGAAAACAGGCCTGTAAAAAAGCAAAAGGGGAAAAAGGGGACACTGGTTGCCGTTGTCTGTATTCTGCTCGGCCTTGGTCTGGCTTTTGCGGCGTATACGATCGATCAGAATAACCGCGTTATGAATAACGTGAACGTGCTTGCGGGCGTATCCGTAGGCGGCATCAATCTTTCGGAAATGACTAGGAACGAGGCGCTCTCGGCTACGGCGGAATTAGAGGGAGCGCTGCTTTCAAAGGTCCAGGTCTCCATAGACGTGGAGGGAGAGTTTTATCAATATAACGCGCAGGACCTCTTTGTTACCACGGATTATGCTACGGCAATGGAGCAGGCGCTTGCCCATGGGCATACGGGAACGCTTGAAGAGCGCAAGCAGGCCATAAAAGACACTGAAGAACAAGGCATAGACTTTCCCGTAACCATACAGGTGGACCGGGAGAAGGTGCTGTCCGTGCTGCTTCCGCTTAAAGCCGAACTGGATCAGGAGCCCGTAAACGCGAGCTACTTGTTTACACCTTGGGGACACCTGCCCGACGGTACGCCCTATGATCAGAACGTGGAGGAAATGATCAAAGCCTCCGCTGCGGGGGATGAATGGGCGCGTCCGGAGCTTGCGCGGTTATCCGCCGCGGACATGCCCAACAAGCTTCGCTACCTCTTCTGGAAGAATGACGAGTACATTGCGGATTATATCCCCAAGGACGCGGATATCGCGCGCTTTGTGTATACGGATGGCGTATTGGGCCGGTCCGTGGATATGGAAGCCGTGGCCGACGCCATTGTAAAGGCCGTGGAGACGGGCAATTACGAGACCATCGTAGCTCCTGTCACCCCCATAGAGCCTGAAATTACACTGGAGGAACTGAAGTACGACACCCAGCTCATTTCTTCCTGGACGTCCAGCTACTCCCTCCATTACGGCTATGGACGTAACTGGAATGTCGCAAAGCTTTCGGGCATCATAAACGGGGTCATGATTGCACCGGGCCAGGAATGGTCCATTAACGAGCAGGCTGGTCCTAGGTCGCTATCAACCGGCTGGAAGGAGGCCGCGGGTATCTCCAACGGCGGTTATACGCAGCAGGCGGGCGGCGGCGTGTGCCAGATTTCAAGCACCATATATAATGCGGCGATCCGTTCGGCGCTGGAAATCACCGATTCCACGCATCACTCCATATCGTCGGACTATATTCCGCTGGGGCTGGACGCCACAATCAGCACGGGCGCGCCGGATCTGAAAATTAAAAATCCGTACGATGTACCGGTGTATGTCGTATCCTATACCAATCCCAAGGATAAGAACGTGACGGTAGAAATTTATGGCCGTCCTGTTGTGGATGCGCAGCTGGGCCCGGTGATACTAAATTTCTCGTTCAAGGACATGGGGCGCTTCGGCTCCCCGTCCATGAATTATTACTACAATACCGCCGTCGCGCCGGATGATACGGTCATTGCGCCCGGCCAGTCCTATGAGTTTGCAAAGGCTCGCCCGGGTAGGGAAGTACAGACCTATATCCATTATCTTACGCTTGAGGGCGTGGAGCTCAAAGTGGAGGATTTCCATCATTATAAGTGGAATCCCATCAACGGCAGGACGTATGTCAACGCCCCCGATCCCGCGCTCGCCACAATTCCGACGCTCACCCCGGAGCAGGTTGCTTCAGGGCATTAATCAGAAAAAGAGTTGAATAAAAGGACGTGCATTGCACGTCCTTTTTTCTTACCGCAATATGCTTCCCGCCATGCGAAACACCGTGTGCCGTTTGCCGCGTATGGCGATGGAGAGCGTGAGTATATTCTCCGGGTCGGCCATGCCGCATGCCGCAGAATCCCCGATATGCTGGATGTCCACGCCCGCGCGTTTGCAGGAAAGCGCGATCTCGCGCACGGTGGCCGCGTCCGCGCTTTCCTGACTGGTGCCGATGGCTGAAAGCGCCAATGCTCCCTGCTGGTGTATGGCACGCACTGCAGCGGCTGCGTCCTGCTCCGAAACGCCGGGTACCGTACCGGGTGCGGGGATCAAAATGATATCCGCACCGGCTTTCACAAATCGGGCGAAGGCGTCCACATCAAACACCGCCTCATCAATGCCCGCGCCGTGCATTTTTCCTGCGATAATCAGGCCGGAAAAGCATTTGCGGCACAGCCGTACGGCTTCTTCTATTGCGTCGTTGGTAACGCCCGTGCCGGGATTTCCGGTCAGGCAGATATAGTCAGCGCCCTGTGCCTCTGCAGCCAGAAATGTTTCCTCGCTTGCACGGCGGCCGGGCGGCAGCGCTTCAATGGTCTCAAGCGCCTTGCCGGAACCGACCGGCTCCAGGTTGATGCCAACCGGGCGGCCGATAAGCCGCTTGAGTTCGGCGATTGGGTTTTCTGGCGCGCTGGGCAAACCCAGTATGGACGGATTCAAAACGTCATAGAAGTTCAACAAAATAAGGTCTGCGCCGAACGCAGAGGCGACCTCCGCGTTGGTAAGCCCCCGCATCAACGGCTCAAACGCCACGATGGTCTCGCTCATCACACTCCGCCCAGCGGAGGCGAATATGGCAACTTTAAGTTCCTGCGGGGTCATGGCCGCAAAGTCCGAAGAAGAACAGGAGATCAGGCGTTTCATTTAGGTGCCCCCTTTATCGTTCGGTAATGAAGTTGCTTTTATCGGATAACGTTGCAATCAGTGTGCGAACCTTGTGCGGGTCCATTACGGCGAATGCGTCCTCGGAAGGGGGAAGCGCGCCCCCGAACCGAATATTCGAGCGGGCGGAACAAGAGGTGTCGATCCGTGTCCCCCGAAGCGAGGCGTGTATCTGTGAGCAGCCGGTCTTTTCAATCAACTCCATAACGTTATTTGGGCGTATGCCCGCCCCGGGCATGATCTCAATTCGACCCTTTGCATAAGCGATCATCTCCCGTATGGTCGCAGCACCCTCCATGGCGGTGGGAGCTTGCCCGCTGGTGAGTATGCGCCCAAATCCAAGCGAGCACAGCGTGTCGATAGCCGCGCGCCAATCCGGCGTCACGTCGATGGCGCGGTGGAACACCGCCTGCTTTGAGCCAACCACTTTGACCATCCGCTTGCAGCGATCCGCGTCCACGGTGCCATCTTCGTGGAGTATGCCAAATACGATGCCGTCCGCTCCTGCGGCTAAAAGCGCGCGCGCGTCCCGCACCATGGTTTCAAATTCCCTTGTGCTATAACAAAACCCGCCTTCCCGCGGGCGAATCATGGCGACGAGCTCCACCCCCGTGTTTTTGGCTACGGTAAGCTGGCCTATGCTGGGGGTAAGCCCGCCAAGCGGCAGCGCCGCGTTGAGTTCCACGCGGTCTGCACCTGCCATGGCGGCCTCAAACACATCGTCGGCAGAGCCGCAGCAGATTTCCACAAGCGTTCGTTCCATATAGTAACCCATCCTTTCGGAATTGAATGCAGCAAGGGCATTTAACGTCATGTGTCATTCTGCTAAATATGAAGAGTATAATCTGCGGGCGGCCTATACGATATTTCGGGAATACTTCAGAGCCTGGAAAGAGCGCCCTCATCTCCTACCAGAGTCACGTTGTTATGCAACTGCAAAACGGAGGCAGGCACCCTAGGCGTCACGGGCCCGGTGAATGCTTCTTTCACAATTTCCGCTTTGTCAACGCCGGAGACAATTACCAGTATGCGCATGGCGTGCATGATGGAGCGAATGCCCATCGTATAGGCGAAGCGTGGTACGTCCGATTCGCTTGCAAAAAAGCGTTGGTTGGCCTCGATGGTGCTTTTTGTAAGCGTCACGCGGTGCGTGCTCGTTTCAAACGCGGTGCCCGGCTCGTTGAACCCGATATGACCGTTGTGGCCGATGCCTAGGAGTTGCATGTCGATACCGGAGTGCGCTTGAATCAGCGCCTCATAACGCGCGCATTCTTTTCCTGCGTCCGGTTCCAGGCCGTTGGGCACATGCGTGTTTTCCGGCCGGATATTGATGAAATGGAATAAATTATTGTCCATAAAATACCGGTAGCTTTGCGGCGCGTCCGGCCCAAGCCCGCAGTATTCGTCCAGATTGATTGTGCTGGTAAGGGAAAAATCGATATCGCCCTTTTTGTACCACTCAACCAACTGCTTATAGGTCCCCACCGGACTTGAGCCTGTGGCCAGCCCCAACACGCTGTTGGGCTTTAATATGACCTGTGCGCTTAAAACGTTTGCCGCCTTGCGGCTCATATCCAGATAATCCTTTGCGCGTATTACTCTCATTGCATATGCTCCATTGTATGGCACAAAGCTTGTGCCGTATGATCGCGTATAACCGCTTTTGCAAAAAAACGGGGCAGGTGGAAATTCGGGTTCTCGGTTTCAACCGGGCTGAAGCTCAGATAATGCTCGATTGCGGGAGTCTCGGATATTTTATAGAAGTTGCAGAAAAAAACATCCCCGGGCGAAAACTCGTTTTTATCCGCAACGCGGGAAAGCAGCGCCATAGGTACGAGGAACGTGATTTCCCAGCTGTCCGGAAATATGGCTGCGCGAACGCCTGTCGCCTCAAACTCATTTTCCGAAAGCGGCATGCGACCCTGCCTGCCACGGCCTGTTTTTGCATACATCGCGCCATTGGCGTTGATTTCAAAGTTACAGTATAGGCCATTGTCATCCGGGGTGAACGCTTCGTGTTCCATAATGGGCATGTCCGGAAACGCGAAGAACGCCTCCATCGCGCTGTCCAGGCACACCCGGTCCATATGCCGCGTCATCGTACGAAGCGGGTTCTGTTCATAGCATTTCATAAAAACAAACAGCCCTTTACCGGGAATATATCCCATGCGCCCCACGGTCAACGGGCGTTGCTTGCTGTTCCATTGTACGTTGTTTACATGGAACTGCGGGCAGGTATGGATATCCTCTTTTTTTAAAATAGTAAAGGTATCGTAAGTAATCATACCATTTCTCCCGAAACGGTCAAGGGGCTGCCGCAAAGGGCAGCCCCGCAACCTTCAGCCTGTATTCCGGTTTTTAACCGGATTTCAATGATTAGAGGAGTTTCTTGAATTCATCGGCCACATGCTGTACCTGCGTGCCGACCACTACCTGTACGCTGGTCTTGCTCGGGCGGATCACCCCGGAAACGCCGGAGGATTTGATCTTTTTCTCATTGACGGCGGTGTAATCCTTCACTTCCACGCGCAGGCGGGTAATGCAGTTATCCACTTCGTTGATGTTGCCTCTTCCGCCCAACCCTTCCAGTATTGCGGCGGCAATGGCGGCGTAGTCGCTGCTACCAAGCGTTACCTTGCTTTCCGTCTCCGCATAGTCCTCATCCTCGCGGCCGGGGGTCTTGAGGTTGAACTTTTTGATGATGACGCGGAAGAGCAGGTAGTAGATTCCGAAGAACACGAGGCCGATGGGGAGGATTAGCCACGGGTTCAGGGAAAGCTTGGTCGGCCAGCTCAAGACCAGGTCGATCATGCCTGCGCTAAA
>JAEYSE010000080.1 GCA_023435025.1 Bacillota bacterium | reverse complement strand
TAACGGGCTCGGGAACGGCCACAGGCAATACGACTGCCTATGCGTTTACAGGTTACACCAGCACCGTTTCCTATAACAGTGAAACGCGCACGCTCACATGGACGCTACCGGCGGACGAGCTTCCGCTAATTATATTTGCCAACCGCAAGAATCCGGCCCCCGGAACGTATTCCAATCCCAATCAGAGCCCGATACAGCTTAAGTATAGCGTAGAGCTGGCAAATGCCGCCTCGCTGACCGGAACTTATTACAGCAATGCCTTCACTGAAACAGGCAGCACGAAAACTGCGCAAAGCACCGCTGCATTCACACCCACTGGCGATAACAAATATTACTTTGATAACGTCACGGCAGACGCCTTAGCACCCGAAGGCTACACCAGTACGCCTAAAACAAGCTTTGCGGCCATAGCAAAAGCGGCCCACATAACGGATACTGCGGAGAATGCCAGTACATTCAGCTTGGATGAAACCAGCAAGCTCTTGACGGCTACGCTTGGTAACAACGGAAAACTGAGCGTGCTTGCCGGTATAGAAAAGACAGTCAGCCCGACCTCAGGCGTTGTTGCGGGGGATACTCTGACCTATACGATTACGGTGAACAATTTGACGTCCTCTCCGCTAGCCGATGTCGTGGTCACAGATACGATACCGACCGGGCTGACCGTCGGAACGATTAACGACGGCGGAACGAACACAAGCGGTATGATATCTTGGACGATCACTTCCGTCCCGGAAAACGGCAGTTCTTCTGTAAGCTTTACGGCTACGATTCCTGCCGATGCAGTGGGCGGTAAAAACTATACGAATACCGCAAAGATCACGAGTATCAGCGGAGATATACTTGACGCACCCGCTGTATCTTCTCCCGTAACGTCCACGGTCACACCCAGATATAACACCATCGTGGACCTAGAACTCAATGACAGCGACTGGGTGGACAGCGGAAAGTCACTGTCGTTGCGCACCGATGAAGCGTCCCCGACTCTTGTTTCTAATCTGACTGCGGCGTCAGGAACGAATAACTACACGGCAGTTGTACCGGCGGGTACATACAGGATATATGCCGGGGAAATCGATACCGACGTAACTGTGACCGTAAGCGATAGTGGCAGCAACACGGCTACGGTGGATTACTATACGCTGTCGCTGGAAGCGGGAGATGGTACGAGCAATCCAGTGAGTGCGGGAAATTATCTTTCCGGTCAAGGGGTTTCGCTTAACGCCGACATCGCGACAGGATATAAATGGGATAAGTGGGAAAGCAAGACCACTGGGGTAAGCGACATTAATTCCAAAACCGGCACGGTAACCATGACAAAAGCCATCACGCTCAAGGCTACCGCAACACTTATCACACAAAATATCACAATCGACGTAAACAAAGATGACGTAGCCTGGACAGGAGCTGACGTTCCCGTGATTACGCTTGTCTTAGCTGGCGATCCTGATATTGTGTACAATAATGGGTCCGCGTTGCCGCCGAGCGAATATAAAATATTTGCCAACGGCGTTGACACGAAAAAGACCATACTAATCGAACTGGACAGTTCCGCACCAAGCGGGATAAAAATAAATGAAAACAGTACCACTGCGATTGATTATTATACCCTGACGCTTAATACCGATGCGGGAACAGAGAATGCTACGGGAAGCGGAGTATACCTGTCCGGCACAAGCGTTGAGATAGATGCAGGCGTGAAACCTGGTTATACGTGGGTAATGTGGAATAATGACTCAACGGGCGGAACGAATATTGCACAGAAGACAACTGCCGTCATGGTCAATCGGACGTTAACCTTTACCGCCACATCAAAGGTAAAGAAGGATAGCACCCGCCCAGCCACCCTAGTTATCACCGGGCCAACGGTACCTAAGACCATCCCGACAAACTTTGGCGGAACGACGACGCTTTCCGTTACAGCTACGAACGCAACGAGCTACCAATGGTACATCGACCGTAATGATGGCATGGGATTTATTCCCCTTGTCGGCGCAACGGACGCAAGCTACACGATTTCGCCGGTCACGTTGGAAAACAGCACGTATCAGTATTATTGTGTGGCGATGAATGCCACCGGCCGTGCCACAAGCCCCATCTTTACGCTGATGCCACAAATCGGCGTTCCAAAGACCGATAACTCTCTGCCGGGGTTGTGGGCGGGAATCGCTATAATCGCAGCGGCTGGGCTTGCAGCAGCCGTCGTGCTGAGACGCAGAAATCACAAAGCATAAACCCCTACCAAAAAGAGACAAGGGCAATCGCGCACCACAACGCGGTTGCCCTTTTGCGTAATTGGAGCCGATTATCCATTTAAACGGCAAGGTGCTTGAACTTCCGCTTTATAGGAAAATGGAGAATTATTAAATAAACAATCGCTTGCGGATATATTAAAAAGTTAAGGCCTGGCAGTATTGGTGCCGGGCCTTTTCGTTTAGGTTCTGCAGTTGTAACATATGAACATATTGAAAATTGTTATACTGTAATTTTGAACGGAGTGTGATACAATTGTTAAGAAATCATACTTAGGAGGTAGTTATGGAAAAGCTGTTCAAGCTCAAGGCGTCCGGCACCAATGCCAGAACAGAGATCATTGCAGGCGTTACTACATTTTTCACCATGGCCTACATCATCTTTGTTAACCCCGCCATTTTGAGCGCGGTTCCCGGTTTTGACAAGGGCGGCATATTCGTCGCAACAATACTGGCCACCGCAATCGGCACCCTGGTCATGGGCTTCGTTGCCAACGTTCCCTACGCGCTCGCTCCGGGCATGGGCCTTAACGCATTCTTTACGTATACGGTTTGCTTTGCGCTTGGGTTTAGTTGGCAGCAAGCACTCGCCATGGTATTCATCTGCGGTATTATCAATATTGTTATCACGGTTACAAAGGTTCGTAAATCCATTATCAAGTCCATACCCCAGTCCCTGCAGCTGGCCATCGGTGCCGGCATTGGTCTGTTTATCGCCTACATCGGCCTCAAGGATGCGAATATGATCAAGTTCACAATCGATCCTTGGAACATCATCAACGATCCCGCGGCGGCAGGCGGTACGGTCGTTTCCAACGGCGGCGCTATCCCCGCGCTCGTAAACTTTGCGCTTAGCCCCCACGCCCTGATGGCGATCATTGGTCTTGTCGTCACCGCCATCCTGATGGTGTGCAAGGTCAAGGGCGCGATCCTTCTCGGCATCGTATTCACCACACTTGTAGGTATCCCGCTGGGTGTTACCAAATATGATCCTTCCGCGGCCATGGCTGTGAGCGACGTCTCGAAGACGGCATTCCAGCTAGATTTCCCGGGTCTATTTGCAGATCCTACAAAAATAATTGTGGTTATTGTGACGGTGTTCGCCTTCTCGCTGACGGATACGTTTGATACCATCGGCACGTTCATCGGTACCGGACGCAAGGCCGGCATATTCGATGAAAAAGACGAATCCGCGCTGTTCTCCGGCAAAGGCTTTAAGTCCAAGATGGATAAGGCGCTCTTTGCGGACTCCATCGCCACCTCTGTTGGCGCTTTGATCGGTACGAGCAATACGACCACGTATGTTGAATCGGCTGCTGGCATCAGCGAAGGTGGTAAGACAGGCCTTACCTCCGTTGTAACGGCAATCCTGTTCCTGTTGTGCCTGTTCCTGGCTCCCGTAGCTGGTATGGTCACGACGGCTGCCACCGCTCCTGCGCTCATCATCGTAGGTGTATTGATGGCTGACTCGCTCCGCAAGATCAAGTGGGATGACTTTGAAGAAGCGCTTCCGGCATTCATGACTCTCATCATCATGCCGCTCACCTACAGCATTTCCAACGGTATTGCTGCTGGCTTCATATTCTACGTCCTCACCAAGCTCGTGCGTGGCAAGGCAAAGGAAGTACATCCGCTGCTTTATGTGTTCACTTTCCTGTTCATCGTGTACTTCGTCGCGCTGGCAATTCTCAAACTATAATAGCTGGCGCGTGTCAGGCAATAGTCGATAGTCAATGAAGAGTAGGAGCCTGCCGCATTATGCGGCAGGCTCCAATTTTTACAGAATTTTCAAAAAGAGCAAGAATTTCATCTCAAATGAAACAATTTTCGGCAATTTTGGTTAAAGTCTCTTTCCATAATTCGAAACGGAAGATATACTTTGTATATGGAGTAATTTTCGATACAATTCTTTCGATGATATATTATATACGGTTTAACGGGAGGGGAGAGCCGAAATATGGACCTGCTCGTAGAAATCACCCATAATCTTCTTACCCTGTTGCTCATAAGCGTTGTGCATGAAATTAGTTATGGGGCGTCTGTCCGGTTTAAGTTGCCTTTCAACTGGATTATGGGCATCCTATGCGGCGGAGTTGGAGTTTTGCTCTTATACTCCGGTTATGAGTTGTTGCCCGGCATCATACTGGATGCACGCTCGGTATTTATCGGCGTGATCGCGTTCATATTCGGCGGCACCGTTTCCATAAGCGCCTCCATAATCATGATAGTTTATAGGGTGTTGGCTGCTGGGCCTGGCGTACTGCCTGGGATAGGGATTATTGTTGTTTGCAACATTCTAGGGCTTTTGTGGCGGAAGCTGGGTTCCGGGAAACGAAAGCATACTTTTTACAGCACTACGCTGTTTGGGGTATTGCTTCAGGTGGCTACGTTGCTTTGCTGGCTGCTGCTTCCATGGGAAACGGCACAGCTCTTATTTGAGCAGGCGAGTCTGACCATATTCCTAATCCACGCGGTGGCATCGGTCTTAGTTACGCAGCTTCTTCAGGTGCAACTGGGATGGCACAAGACCTATAAGCGCGCTGCGGAGGCAAACGAGCTTTACCGCGCTTTGTATGAGGATAACCATGCCGTGGTCCTGCTGTTGAAGCCGGAGGAAGGAAACATTCTCAACGCGAATGAGGCTGCGTGCAAGTTCTACGGTTATCCGCGGGAGGTCATGCAGACACTCGGTTATCGGACTCTGTTTCCGGAAATCACGGAGCATTTTCGTATTTTCAATTCAAAGGTGGAAGCGGACCAGAGCGTCCATTTTGAAAGCAGAAGCAAAAAGGCGAACGGCGAAATTGTAGATGTTGAGGTGTATGCGGGCGCTATTCAGTATGAGCACAACGCGTTGATATATGCAATCATTCACGATATTACGCAGCGGGTCCTTGTGACAAATGCGCTCAAAGCAAGTGAAAACAGGCAGCGGCTGCTGATAGAAGGCGCGCCGGACGCCATATTCATCCAAATGGATGGTAAATTTGAATTCGCCAACCAAACCATGCTCGAACTGCTGGGCGTAAGCGGGCCCGAAAAGCTGATTGGCAGATCCGTTCTCGACCATGCCAGGTCGGATTTCCACGATGTCATACGGCAGCGTATGCAAGCCCTCGAAACGGGAACGGGTTCCCCGCCGCTGGAGGAAGTGTATCTTCGGATGGATGGCAGTGAGGTTGAGGTCGAGGTCAAATCGGTTCCGATCGAAATAGACGGGGTACGAGGCGGTTTCGTATTTGTGCGCGACATTACGGAAAGAAAGGAACTTGAGCGCAAAAAAGCGGATGTGGATGCGCAAATGCGCCAGCAGCAGAAGTTGGAAGCCATCGGCACATTGGCGGGTGGCGTTGCGCATGAAATCAACAATCCCATCAACGGCATTATGAATTATGCGCAGCTTATTCAGGATGAGGCGGGAGAAAACATGGGTATTTCCAGTTATAGCCATGAAATACTCAACGAAACGAAACGCATTTCCGAAATCGTACGTAACCTGCTGCAGTTTTCTCGCCAGGAAAAACAATCCCATAGCTACGCAAGCGTATATGATATTGTCAACCAGACTATGTCTTTGATCAAGACCGTCATCAAACGGGATCAGATTACGCTCGATGTACAATTGAATGACAACATACCCGATATCAAATGTCGCAGCCAGCAGATTCAGCAGGTATTGATGAATCTTTTAACCAACGCACGCGACGCGCTCAATGAGAAGTACCCCGAATACGATGAGGATAAGATTATCCGCGTCCGTTGCGTACCCTTTTTTGAGGCGGAGCGCAGATGGATCAGACTCACGGTGGAAGACCATGGCACAGGTATTCCTGCCTGGGTACAGCAGAAAATATTCGAGCCGTTCTTTTCCACCAAACCCAAGGAACTGGGCACGGGGCTCGGATTGTCCATCAGCCACGGAATCGTTAAAGATCATCATGGGAAATTCGAAATAGAAACCAGGGAAGGCAAATTTAGCCGTTTCCATGTGATTCTGCCAGTGGACAACGGTTGGAAATTATAAGTAATCAGGAGATGTCTTGATGAGCAGAGTATTGATTGTAGATGACGAAAACAGCATCAGGATAACATTGAGCGCTTTTTTGAGGAATGCAGGATACGATGCGGATACCGCCCCCGATGCGGTAACGGCTTGTCAGATGCAGATAAACCAGCCGTATGATATTGTGGTTACCGATATTATCATGCCCCGGATGACGGGCATTGAGCTGATGACAAGAATACGTGCGCAGTCCAAAGAGACGCAGGTAATCGTGATGACGGGGGAACCCACGGTGGATACCGCGATTAACGCCGTGCAGGCTGGGGCAAACGACTATCTGATAAAACCCGTGAGCAAATATGAGCTACTAAGAGCGGTGGGTCACGCGGATGAGATCAAGCGTTTGCGGGATGAAAAGAGGGCGCTTGAACAAAAAAACCAGCTTTATCAGCTGGAACTTGAGAAGACGGTGGAAATCAAGACTCGCGCGCTTTCAAAAGCCATGCAAAGCATCATATCGCTTCTCGCTACGGTTACGGAGGTGCGGGACCCGTATACGGCCGGGCATCAGCGCAGGGTTGGAAACCTTGCCGCGGCTATCGCCTATAAAATGGGTATGAAAAGCGAAATGGCGGAAACGATTCGCATTTGCGGATACCTGCACGACATCGGCAAAATCGTGATACCGTCTGAAATTCTGTGCAAGCCCGGTAAGCTTACGGATATGGAAATGCAGCTTATAAGGGAGCACTCCGTACGAGGGTACGAGCTCATTTCCCGCGTGGATCTGCCACAGGTTTTTTCGGAAACGATCTACCAGCACCATGAGCGCTGGGACGGTTCAGGTTACCCGCGTGGGCTGAAGCGGGACGATATTCTGCCTGAGGCTCAGGTCATCCTCGTGGCGGATGTCGTGGAGGCGATGATGTCCCACCGCCCTTACCGCGCGCAGCTGGGGCCTGAAGTCGCGCTGCAGGAAATTAAGGACAACGCAGGCATACTCTATGACCCAGAAGTCACGGCGGCCTGCGTTGCGTTGTTTGAAGAGGACAACTACGACATGGAGGATACCGAGCTGATCAAATTCCCCTATTGAGTCATAAGCCTGAAAGCAGGCCGGGCAGCAACAGGTGAATCGCTGTAAAAATCGCAACAATCAGCGCAAAAGCCTTGTGCCATTTGAACAGCTGCGCCTTTTTGAGCCGGTAGAACGCACCGCCGAGCGCTGCTGTAATGAGAACCATGATCCAGGCTAGGCTGCCTGTGTGCAGCCGGAATGTCCCAAGTGCCAGGTACCCGTGTACGATGGCAAGAAGCGCAAGCGCAATGCCCAGTGGCTTATGCAGCTTACGCAGGAGCTTTATTGTCTGTTGATATGCCTTTCCCTTCCAATGGAACAGCCAGAGGTTCAGCTTCTTCAGCCAGTAGGGAGCGGTGATGAGTACAAGGAGCGCCACATTGACATAACCCAATACACGATACATCGTTCCACCTCTTCACGATTTTTTTGGTAGTTGTTCCGTTTCGCTTATTCTTCGGCCACCCTGCCAACAGACGGAACGCCGTTTAGTTTGGAAAGCCCGTGCGGGGATTTGGTTTTTATCGCTTCCGTCAGATCATTCCCAGCGCTATAGCCGTTATGTTCGCCATCCTTCCAGGCCGCGAGTCCCGAGAAATCATAAATCACGCCATCCACCGCCACATAAGCGGGCTGCCCGTCCTTGCCATTGTACTGCTTGAGTTCTTCCAATGTGAGAACAAGCTCCGGTTCTGCGGAGGTGTCGGGCACTTCGGCAACCTGCGGCGCACAGCCAAATGCTATCAAGGCTAGTATCAGCAGAATACTCCAAACAATGGGTTGCTTTTTCATTGCCGTTCCTCCTATATCAATAAATGGTTTCCATATGCTTGAAATCGCTTAATATAAAGGTAAACCGCGGCTTACTCATGGAAACAAAGAAAAATGCGTCGCATGTTGACAAATGGCGGAGCTAAGCGGCATACTACATGTACCGTACCATGGGAAGGAAGATAGCATGGGGCAATGTATGGATCATGAAAGCCTGCACCGCAGGCTCAGGAAAATCGCAGGGCAGATTAACGCGATAGATAAAATGGTGGGGGATGACGTACCCTGCGAGGAAGTGCTAATACAGATCAATGCCGCAAAATCAGCGCTTCACAAGGTGGGGCAGATTGTATTGGAAGGCCATCTGAACCACTGTGTGCGCGACGGCATAGAGCACGGCGATGCGGACAAAACGATAGCCGATTTCGCAAAAGCTGTGGAGCATTTTTCTCGGATGTCGTAATAATTCCAATCGTTTTTAATAGTCTCCAAAGTGCTTAGTCAGCTAAGACCTCCTGCGTTCCAAATTCTACGACAGGAGGTCTTTTGTTCTATCTCCGTTTCTCAGGACGAGTCCGGTTTGCGGATTGCAGTGGCAAGTATCTGTGTTCCGCCACTAAAGGCCTTACAGTGTTATTCCACGCTTACTACGCTAAGGCTGCATAAGGAAGGGGGGAACGTAGTTTCCCCAAAGCAAAAAAATTCGTAGGGGCTGAAAGCCGAGGCCGTTCATTCAAACCAACGCTTTTTTCTGTCCAGATACCCGCGCAGAACGTGAAGCGAATCGCAGAAGGGTTTGATTTTGGAATGCCCGCAGCGGCAAAGTACCACGCGGTTGCGGATTTCGTACGTTTCGCCGTCCGCGCCCTCTATCGGGATTCCGCCTTTCACAAACAGCCCGCAGCTTACATTTCGGCCCGGGTCCTGCAATACCTCAATGGCGGGCTCATACTCCGGCTCTATCGTTTGCCCGGTTTGCTTATCGATGATATCAAGCCTGCCTGCTGGGCATTCCGTGGCGGCCTTGATGGCAAGCTCGCGGCAGGAAGGGTTATCCGAACGCTCCACAAGCTCCCACGCATCCCCCTGGTATGTGTGGCAAAAGCGCGCGAACGCGCAGCGTCCGTCGTCCAGCATGGTGAGCGTGGGGCCGTCGTATACCTTGGCGCGGCTTACAAACGGCTCTTTTCCCGCCGTTTCCGTTCCGTCAAACGCGCAGTCCTTATGCGCCCCGTCGCAGAACGGCGGGGTTTTGGTTTTGCCGCAGCGGCAAAGCGAATAGGTCTGCGCTTGCGGAAGGGGCTTTCCATCCTCATAGATGTAATTTTTACCGATGGCTTTTATGTTCTTTTCATATAGCGGGACGCCGCCCGTCACAACAAACGGCCCGTCCTTGATGATTTTGATTTTCGGCCTTTTCTGTTCCATATACAATCTCCGTATAGAGAAATATGCGATGAAAGATACTAATTTTTATTATATGTCATAAGGAAACCCTTGTACAGCCGCGTATTACCCGACATATTTTGCAAGCGGATGCGGTTGCCTCTTTCCCCGGCTGTGCGGAATGGTTATACTAAAAAGGAGCGGGCGGCTGCGCCCTAGAAAAGAATCGAATAAATTATTGTATACATGCGTTGGGTTACGCCTCCGGTAAGCGCGCAATCCATAGCGCGAGTATTGCAATTTGAACGGAGGAATTAAACCATGCAGAACTTTGAGTATTATGCGCCCACCAGGGTGGTGTTCGGCAAGAATACCGAGGCCCGCGTAGGGGAGCTTGTGAAGGCACAGAAATGCAAAAAGGCGCTTGTTCATTACGGCGGGCACAGCGCGAAGGCCTCGGGCTTATTGGACCGTATATTCCGCTCGCTGACAGAGGCGGGTATCAGCTATGTGGAGCTGGGAGGCGTCGTGCCCAACCCGCGCCTGTCCCTTGTGTATCAGGGGATTGAGCTTTGCAAAAGGGAAGGCGTGGATTTCGTACTTGCCGTGGGCGGCGGCAGCGCCATCGACAGCGCAAAGGCGATTTGCTACGGCCTCGCGAACCCATTCGACGTATGGGAGATGTATTCTGGCAAAGTTAAGCCGCAGGCCTGCGCACCCCTGGGTGTTGTGCTCACAATCGCCGCCGCTGGCAGCGAAATGAGCAGTTCTTCTGTCATTACGAATGAGGAAGGCTGGCTTAAGCGCGGGTATAACAGCGACCTCTCGAGGCCCAAGTTTGCTATCATGAACCCGGAGCTTACCTATACCCTGCCGGAGTACCAGACCATGAGCGGTTGTGTGGATATTCTGATGCACACGCTGGAACGGTATTTTACCACCGGCGAGACCATAGATATGACGGACCGTATCGCGGAGCAGCTTTTGCGCACGGTTATGGAGAACGCGCTCATATTGATGAAAGACCCGGAAAATTACAAGGCCCGCGCCGAAGTGATGTGGGCGGGCAGCCTTTCCCACAACGGCCTGACCGGGCTTGGCGCTTCCGGGGACTGGGTGAGCCATAAGCTGGAGCACGAACTGGGCGGCATGTTCGACGTCGCGCACGGCGCGGGCCTTTCCGCGGTGTGGGGCAGTTGGGCGCGCTATGCGTATGAGGTCAAGCCCGAACGCTTTGCCAAGTTCGCCGTGCACGTGATGGACGTTATTGATACCGGCGACACGAAGGCGACAGCAATAAAGGGCATTGAGGCGCTGGAGGCGTTCTTCCGCTCCATCAAAATGCCCACCTCCATAAAAGAACTCGGGGTTACAGTCACCGACGAGCAGATTAAAGAAATGGCCCGCAAATGCAACCAGAGTTTTGGAACGCTTTACGGCTTCCGCGCGATCAGCGAGGAGGACCTTATCAACATCTACACCATGGCACGCTAACTCAGAATCAAAACTGGTTTCTCAGTGGCCGCCGCACAAAATTGTGCGGCGGCTTTTTATCTATGCTCGTATTGCGGCGGAATAATAATTTACTGTGGTACGATAAATATTTATTGACACGCAAGAATGTAAGGAATATACTGCAAGGGAAGGGAGGGGTTGCTATGAACGAAACACCGCCAATCAAAAGAAGGCCTTTTCGAATCATTCGCGTCCTTGTCAATATCGGCTTCTGGATTGGAGTAGCCGTATTGGTGGCGATTATTGGAATCAGTCTGTTTGCGCCGCAGGCTGAATTGAACCTAAGCATGGAAGGTATGGTTTTCCTGCCTGTGTCTGGATTAGAGATCGGGTGGGGGATAATTATCGTATGGGTATTGCTCGGTGTGTCGTTTTTGTGGCTGTTAAAGCAAATGCTGAACTCCATGAAGCATGGTACGCCGTTTACAGAGAAAAACGCTAAGCGCCTGTTGATCATGGGCGTATTGGCGCTAGCACAGTCCTATGTCGGCCAATGGAACGTATACCGGCTTGCTCAATCCGTTTTTGATTATAGCGTTCAAAACGGGCTCACGCCGATTGTTCAGCCTCAATTTCAATTGTTCCCCGCAAGCGCCCTGCTTGCGATCTGCCTCGTGGTTCTGTCCGAAGTGTTCCGGTATGGCTCCGTGCTGCAACAGGAACACGACACCACGGTGTAAGGGGGCGTGCTATGCCGATCGTAATCCGCCTGGACCGCGTGATGGCCGACCGGAAGATGTCGCTCAACGAGCTATCAGAGCATGTAGGTATTACCATCGCCAATCTTTCCAACCTGAAGAATGCCAAGATCAGCGCGGTGAAGCTGAGTACGCTGGAGGGCATCTGTAAAGCGCTTAGTTGCCAGCCCGGGGATCTGATGGAGTATGTGCCGGAAAAGGAAACTTCTGATCCGCAGTAGGTAAGACTGGATTGGAGAAAAATATTCTAAAGAGCCTCAGCTCAATAAAAGCCCGCTCCATATGGAGCGGGCTTTTTGTAATTTGGCCAGTGCATTTGTGGTCCCCTTGTATTACAATATTTGGGTTGTCCATTCAATTATTATTCCAATGAACCTTGGTCCCCTATCGTCCGTCTAACGCATGACAGGATCCTGTAAAAGGGAAGTGTTCTTCCCAATAGAAAGGAGATCATCGATGCACCAAGCGGAATTCGCCGCGCGCATCCTGGATATGC
>JAEYSE010000079.1 GCA_023435025.1 Bacillota bacterium | reverse complement strand
TACTCAAAAACTGAAAATTCCTGCCGGATCAAGCAGGGTTGTAACCGGTATGGCGTAAGCTGTGCCGGTTATGCTATGCCGAGAATATTGTTGAAAATCCGATAAATGCTATAATGGATATAACTGTATAATCCCGTAGTATTGGTCATGTAGTATAAATGAGAAAGTTGGGGCATTTGTAATGAAAAATAACCCGAATTGGTCGGCTCTATTTGCTCACATAGATTATTTTGATGCAAAGCCTGATACCAAATGGGGCGGTGGCGAAAAAATGCCCAATGGAGCTACTTCCTTTCCGTTCCCAATATACAGCGAGGAAGTTGAAGCGTTTATTTGTAAATTCAATTCGATGCATCTTGCCGACGAAAACTATATGGATACTATAAAAAATCATAGCCTGGAGCCAAGCCATGATAGTTTTGACGCTTGTATTGAACGTGCAGATTTACAGCTATTACTGGCGATGCTTACATGTTATATCCAACAAGAACGGTTTTGTGATGGGTTGATTGCATCGGCCATAAAGAATGGTAACATTGCAAAAATCTTAAACCGGCTAAAACAAGTGGTTCAGGGTGAGTCTAAATAATCATTAGCAGCGATCTATATTTTTAATTGCAAAGCGCAGGATAACAAGCAACGATGCCTTATCTCCCCTCCGGATCTCCGGCGGGGATTTCTAAACCAATCTCACCCCTTCGTACACGGCACATATGAATGATCCACCGTAATAACCGCGTGGTAAGTCGGGTCCAGCTTTTTGATTTCATCGGCAATATGGGCAATGATCTTTTTATCATTCCATTTTGCATCAAATGGCGCAACGACGTCGAATATCAGGTTGGTATGGCTGATGCCCCATACCACCCGAAAATCATGCATGCTAACTTCGAACGGGAGATTTGTAACCAGTTCCTCTACCTTCGCTTTCAATTCATTTGTCCTTAAGTCGTTTGTCACGACCGGGTCCAGATGAATGACCAGATGGATACCGTATTCCTTTAAGAAATCGCGCTCGATATTGTCTATGATATCGTGGCTGAGCATGATATCCTGCTCTGCGGGCACCTCGCAATGCACGGAAGCGAAGCATTTGTTTATACCATAGCTGTGCACGCTTAAATCATGAAGGCCAATGATTTGCTCGTACCCGAGTATTTTTTTATAAATGCTGTCCACCAACTCTTTGGTGGGTGCGGTCCCCAGCAAAATGCTGCCCGTATCCTTTACCATTTTTACGCCGCTCCACAAAATAAGCACGGCGACAACAGCCCCCATATAACCGTCCAGATCAAACCCAGTCAGGCGGGTGATAACCACCGCAAGCAGTACGGCGGAAGAGGAAAGGATATCGTTCCTGCTGTCTACCGAGGTGGCAATTAACGTCATGGAATTCATCAGGCGGCCGATTTTTCGGTAAAACAGGCATTGCCAAACTTTGATGAGGATGGAGATCCCTAATATAATTAACGTAATGACTTCAAACTGTACTGGCGCTGGATGGATGATCTTCTGCACCGAACTTTGCATTAGCTGCAGACCGAAAAACAGGATCAGGACCGATACGATAAGGCCGGAGATATACTCCATGCGTGCATGGCCATACGGGTGGTCGGCATCCGCTGGCTTGCCAGAAATCTTAAACCCGAACAGCGTAATCAGAGAGGATGCCGAATCCGAAAGGCTGTTGACGGCGTCAGCAATGATAGAAACACTGGCCGAAGTTATTCCAATGAGAATTTTCATTACAAAAAGCACAAGGTTGGAAACGACGCCTACGATACTGGCAAAATTGCCGTAGCGCTCGCGCTTGTGCGCCGCAGTTTCATCCTGTTTTGTTTTGAGGAACAGCCGCATCAGTAAGTCTGTCAAGGCTCCGCCCTCCTTTGCCTATCATTCTCCATGCGCCTTCATACGTTCATTGACATTCGAATGTACCATTTACCAGGCGTATCGAATCCATTCTGTGGAATTTGCATTACTCTCTATTATAAGCCCAATTGAAAAAGCAAACCAGACCGATTTACGTTTTACCGTCAGATTTACCAGCTGGAAAGAGGCAAGATATTGCGCCGCACACATAGAATATAACAGTATGAGCGGGCGAAACAGGCAATTGAACCCCCTTATTGTTGAAAGGAGCAGGCGGCATGGAGGCTGGAAGATTGCAAAGCAATAGGATTGGATATTTGCTCAACCAGGTTGAACTCTCCAACTTGTTACGCAGATATTGGTCGGACAATATTCATTGGACGCGAGGTCTTTATATTTCTACATTATTTGATCTTGAAAACAAGCCCTATATTGAACGGCGTATGCTTCGAAATGCTACAGATATCGCCAACGTATTCCGTTTCTTGTATGGGGATGCGGTTGCCGAACGCATTGAGCGTATTCTTTCTGAATATACCACAACGTTCTTTGAAATGAGTGATGCGCTGGCCCGCCAAGACATGGATACTGCGAATAAACTGTATCAGCGCTTATTCGAGCAACTTGACGAACTTGTACAGGTACTGGGGAATACCAACCGCTATATTGACAAGGAAGAATTACGGGTCATGTTATATGACCTCTTGTATCTGTCTCAAGAAGAGGCGTCGCAGATTTATTCGCGCCAATATCAGGAGAGCATTGACCAGTACGACGAGATTTACGATCAGGCAACGCGTATTGCCGATTACCTGGCACGTGCGATCATTGAGCAAATACGAGTTTGATCATGCTTACGCCATTGTGGACGGAATGCCCTGATTATCTGATATTGGCTCGTAATTTCATATTGTACTATCTCTCCATTCCTCATGAATCCTCTAGGACAGATGAGCAATGTATGACCAATACAATAACGAGCGGGACAAAATGCCCGCCCGCTTTCTCTGTTCCCTACCGCTAAAGCGCCTTTCTTTTCCTCAATACCCCAAGGCATGAAAGCACCAGAGCCGAAATGCCCAGCAGCAGCCAGCCTGCCCATGGAGCATTGTTGTCGCCTGTCTTTGGAACGGTATTCTGCGCATCTCCAATAAACCCGGTGGTAAAGTTCAGCGTTTCCCCATACGCCGTACCCTGGCTGTTTACAGCGTAAGCGCGTACATAGTAGGTGGTGTCGGGCAGCAGACTGCCGACATCAATACTAAACTTGCCCGTGCCGCTGCCCGAGCGTATTTGCGTTGCACCTGATTTGCCGATCTTCGGCGCAGCATCCGTACTCAAAACAAACCCGCGCCCGGTTACCGCAGCGCCCCCGCTCGAAACCACACTGCCTAAGAAGGTGCCGCCGGAAACGGATACATCCGTTACCCCTTCCGTGATGACCGTGGGTAGACCCTTGCTTGAACTGCCTGGCGTGACGACAGGGGTACTTGGGTCCACTGCCCCGTTCTTTACCTTGACGATGCTGCCGTAGGCCCCGTTATAGGCCCAATACCCCTGTGCATCGACGGAGTTTTCCGAATTCTTATCTCTTGCGGTCTCATCAAGTAGGATGTACCGCTGTGAGGCAATTTCCCCGTCTATCGTCACCGCGCTCTTGTTGCCGATATTTACCGAACGGCTGGAGCATTCGACGCCGAGGCTATCCTCACCCGTGGCCTGAATCCCGCCGGTCACGCGCACCGTACCCCCTGCACCTTCACCTACGATAGCGCTAATCCCTTTTCCCTCCCTGCCGGACACGGTTACGTTACCGTTCACCGTGACGCTGCCAAAGTCCCATGCAGAAACGCCGGTTCCATAATCGTCTGTCACGGTCACGCTTGCAACTGCAGCGCTTCCGCCGTTGGCCACAACTCCTACTGCACTGCCGCCGGAGGCTATAATGCCGCGGCTTGCCGTTACTTCGCCACCGCTTCTTGTATCAACGCCGCAGGCATACGCTCCCGTCACACGAATTGCTTCGCCGCTGCCGGGTTTGACCTCAACCTTCCCCTCTGACGTTGCCTGCGCCCCATAGATATTGTCGCCCTCAAGGAAAATGCCGCCATTTACTACAACGCTTGCGCCATCGCCGTAAGCGTATGCGCCGATCGCCCTGGTATGGGGTACGTCTGTTCTGATATCGCCATCAACGATAATGCTGCTGTTGGCGCCGGAAGCATGGGCCCCTCTGGTATTAACGTTGGCAATGACGATTTCGGTCACACTTGCCCTGCCGCCGTTTGTCGCTTTTACGCAATCCACATTGCCGCTGATAATGAAAGAGCCGGGGCTCGTGTAACCTACACTCCCGCCATCCACGCTCAACCCGCCGTTCACTCTGAAGGTATGGCCGTCTAGTGCAAAGCGCATGTGCGTCGCGTTGGCGTTCAGAGCACCGCTGTATGTGATGTCTGATAAAAGAGTAATCACAGTGGGACTTGCCGCAGTTCCGGTTGCATCTGCCAGCGCCGCGTCCAGCGTGGGATATTGCGTGCTGCCTATGGCGCATACGTTGGCCGTTCCGCCGGAGATCGTTACCGGAAGCAGGGAAGCGAACGGAGCAATTGCAATATTTATAAATGCGGACTGCCCCGCCGTAATGGTGTAAGCATCGGATGCGCCGATATTGTTCGTCAGTGTGACCGTCGCATGCTTGGTGTCAACATATGTTACGCTGGCAATTGAATTCCCCGCCGCTGAAGAGCCCCCTAACGTCCAGAAGCTTATGTTTTGTACAGCTGAAGCGCTACCAAACGACGCAAGGTTTGTTAGAGTCACCGAAACATCCTTTGTGCCTGCCGTCGCCGTTGCTGTCCCTTCCGCCGGGATGGGTACCGCGATATTGACAGGGATCGCCGTGGCAAACGGCTCCGTTCCAGTCTCAAACACTGGTGCTAAGGCAGTCAGGGTAAACGCATTGCCCGCCGCGATAGGAGCCGAAAGCATAATCTTAACTGATGTCGCGCTGTTTCTTATTACGCTTGCAATCGTCCGGGCATCGCCTGTCACATTGAGCGCCCAGTTGGTAATGTTCTCCACTGCGGTTGTATCCGCCGAGAATGTACCTGCGGACAAATTTAGGGAGATGTGATTGTATCCCTGCGTTCCGGTGGCGGTACCCGTGGCAGCTGCCGCCAGTGCAGTAACCGGCAGAAGCGTGAATATCATGGCCACCGTCAGAAGGAGCGCATACAGCCTGCGTTTTCTCAACGTTTGTCTCATGTGGTTCTCCTTTACAATTACCCGTTACTATTCGCTAAAGCACGAACCCGCTGATTGTACGGCAGATGGCGGGAACATCGGCCCTGCTTACAAATTCAAATTTCACCTTGCCCATACCGGAGAACCAGAGTTCAAGCTCGCTGTCCAGATCAAGAACACCCGCGGTTTCCACGGAATACGCCTGGATTTTGCTATACGGAAGCGAGGTAAAATCCTTTTTCTTTCCGGTAATGCCCTGCACGTTGACCGCAATAATCCGTTTGCTTGTGAATACGATACCGTCCCGTATGCCCTGGAATGTGCCAAGAATGGTTTCCCCCGGAACAAACAGGGGCTGTATCATGCTTTCAAAAGTAGAATCCGGTACAGGTTTTAGCTTTAAGAATGTCGCGTTCTGAAAATCGATCATGTGTTAACTCCTCCATACACTTATTTGAAACCCGTTATGGCTTAGACAGATAGTTCACCTGTATCTCCGCCACCAGTAGCGTTTCCCCATCCGCCGGAGTGTACAGATTGAGGATTATGGCTTTGATGTTTGGCTCCATCTCCTGCGTGTAGCGTCCATACAGCGATGTAAAGCTGACAACATCCGGAAAAGCTCCCTGTATTTCCAGAGAGGGATAAGTGAGGTCATCATCCTGGACAAAGAGATCCGAGTCCTTTTCCAGCAGCGGCTTGAAATAGGCAACTGCTTCCGTCTTGGTCATGGGAAGCTTAACCTGCGTATATTCCACGTATTTATCTGTATCCTCCACACTGGAGAGCTTGACGAATTCGCTGCCCTCGGGAAGCGGCAAACGCTCCCATGGATAATGGGCGGTAAGGCCGGGAAGCGCGCCCTGCCCGGAGGAAGCTTCTGCGGGAGCGCTTAATTCGGGCACTTCCGCAATCGCAGGTTCCTCCGGTTCCGGGACCCGCTCCGGCGCGGGGTTTATGATCTGTTCCGGGCTCATGGTCGGTTCGGTGTCGGCAGATTGGATGCTGATGCATCCCGCCAGGCCGATGCAAAGCACCAGCATGAATGCGATAAAGATAGATCTTTTCATGTTACTCCTCCGTTTTATAGATACTATTTCCCCTTGGAAAATCCACAATACCGCAACGCGCTATTCAATTGTCCCTTCTCCCTTGACGATTTTTATGACGTAGCCTGAGTCCTCATATGTGAAGGAAACCAGCAGGATCTGCCCCTCGTCCACCGATTTTTTCCCGAGCTCGCCCGATCCGGGAACAACGTTTAAATCGATATCTTGGGTCACCAGCCAGCCCTGATTCATCATCTCAGTTACGTAGGCCAAGAGGTCGTCGTACACCGTATCGCTTATATAGGTATATTGTTTGGACATGACGCCGTTGTTTGTGCCGGATTCGACTCCCGTGACCTCGCGCTCTCCGACGATGGATGTGACGCTGGGGATGCTTTCCGCGCCCATTTCATACGCGCTTAATGTGGCCGCTTCCTTCAAAGCAGCGCCGCAGCCGGAAAGAGCCAGCATTAGAACAATAGTAAGCAGCATGGACGTGAAAAAAATTGTTCTTTTCATAATGATCTCCCTGAATGATTTATTTTTACTCAAATTGAACGCCTGGCGAGTACTTTAAAACCCGCCTTAATTCATCAGCATGACGGCACCGAGCCTTACGCTGCCGTCGCTGCCTGTTATGGGGAAGAATATTGCGCTATGGTAGGTATCCTGCTCTGTCTGCCGTTCATCCCTGCTGAAGAGTTCAAGCGGAAAGATCAAATTCCTTAATACTGTGGTTTCACCTACAAATACATCCTCTACCGCCTCGAACACTTCGTAATTCTCGTCCGTTACGCGGTTTAACAGCTTGATCTTTTCTTCCGCGATATCTCTTTCCCCGATTCCGGCCTGGCGCATCAGAACTTTATTCGCCATATTCACAACACCGCTCTGGGCAAATATCGCTACGGGAAAGGGAAGATTGTCAACGACCTGAGAAAACAGACCGCTGCTTTGCATAAGCGCCTGAAAGCAGCCAACAAAACCCTGCCGCGCCTCCAGCGTTTCTTCAATATCCTTATGCAGCCGTAAGAGCTCGGCAATGTGCTGTTCCCTTGCTCCACTTTCGTTCAAGGCGCACCCCTCCTCTTTGCCCTCTTTATGCTACAGAATGGCTTTTAAAAGGAATAGCAGTTGAAAGCTGAATTTAGTAGAATTATTGCTGCCATTAAAAAAGCCTCCGTTTCATGAAAAGTCGGATCGTATCCGATCTCACAAAAGGATACTCGGCTTTTTCTATTAGCAGACCGGATGCTTACAGAGAAAGTTGGATGGAGCGTTTTTTCAAGGCATGCAAAGAAAGCCTTCAAAAAACAGCGGGGCCCTGCGCTTCAAAGATATGCGTTGCATTGATGGAACTTATTCAGCCAGAATTGAGGGAAGTGCCCGGGCAGACTCTTTGCAAATCGAAAGAAGATACTGCGGTATTTAAAATGTTAGAGGGAAAGCGATTTTCGGTATTGAGTAGGCGTCATGCCGACTTTTTCCTTAAACACCCGCGCGAAGCTGCCGCTGTACTCTACACCACAGGACGCAAATGCCTCGGTGATGGAACGATTTTTATCGCAAAGGGCGTCCTTGAGCTTCCTGATTTTAACGTCCTGATAATAACTGTAGGGCGTCATGCCGGTGTGCTTTTTGAAAACGCGCGCAAAATGATACCGGCTCATATTGACGGCTTCTGCGATTTTATCCATGTCGAACTCGTCAAGCCAGTGATTCTCGATATATTCCTTTGCGCGCGAAATATCCGATTTTGCGAGATACATTCTGGTGGTTAGGAATACGCTTACGATGTGGGTAATCTTTTGATCGGCATCTAGAACGGGAAAATTCAGAATGTCTGTGTACATAGCGTCAACACTATAGTCCAGGTTTCGCGCCTCGTACCATTTTGAAAAAGCGTCCAAAGGCACTTTTACATCCGGCACCAGTACAACCTCACCCGCAAACGCACGCCGCACATAATCGCTAAGCCCAAGACGCTCGTTCACAACCGGGTCCTTGAGCAAATTGTATTTGCCTGCGATCTGCGCGGAATCGGCGATGTTCCACATTTCCATCACAGCCCGGTTCGCGAACACCGTATTACCGTCGGGCGTGAATATCTGGATGGGAACCGGAAACAGTTGGGCCACCTGAAACAATACTTCTTCGTTTTGAACTGTCTGAAAGGACGTTAGGATTTGATTGCTCTGCTCAAAAACGGATTTATCCATATGTATTCTCCTTTCCTTCTGCTATGGAGAACCTCATTCTCCATTATATAGCAAAATGGGATGGCAGTACAGCGGCAACTTTTCTTGCACTTTGTTTGAATGGCGCTTTCTGAGGATCGTTTTCCGTATGCCGGCGCGTAACTTATCCCCGTTACGCAACTTGGCCAAAATCCGCTTGCCTATCCAGTTTTTACCCGTTATATTGGCATTAGAAAGACAAAGTCATCTGGATCAACAGCTTTATTAGAGATATGGACGAACGGAAATCAACACGCGCCTGAAGGTACCGGCAAACCCGTACCCTGCCCGCAGCAGAAAACGATGATTGATAACTATCAGGAAGGTGGATCATATGGAAAAGCAGAAAGGCAAGCAAAGCATAGCGGATTATTGGAACATGGGGACGGCAATTGGCCTTTGCGCGGCCATCGGAATCGCGCTGGGGGCGCTACTGAACAATCTTATGCTGTGGTTGATGGCGGGCGCCGCAGTAGGCGTGGTGCTGGGCGCGATCACGGCAATGTATAGAAAAAAGAAGCAGTAATTTTTCCGGATTTAATCGGAAGGGAAATCATAAAAACCGATTATGGGCTGTCACTGGTAATGCAGGCAAAACCAAAGCTTTATGGGGCAAGAACATGCGCCTCTAAAACTTTGGTTTTTATATTTCAGGTGCGATATAATCAATCATATGGAATAAACGGGAGGCAGCAATGAAAAAGCTTAAAGTCGCCGTGATCGGCGCTGGCATCTATGGCGTCAACCATATCCGCGCCTACCAGTGGAACGATAGCGCCGAGCTTGTCGCTGTCTGTGATTTGAGCGAAGCGCTCCGCACGAAAATCGGCGCGGAGTATGGGGTGCGGACTTATGCCAATGTGGATGAATTGCTCAAAAACGAGGAGCTTGACGCCGTTTCCATCGCCACGCCGGATTGTTACCACGCCGCCCCCGCACTGGCCGCTATCAAAGCCGGGAAGCATGTGCTGATTGAAAAGCCGCTCGCCACCACGCTGGAAGACGCTCGCGCCATCATCGCGGCGGAGCGGGAATGCAAAGTGCGCGTGGCGGTTGACTACCACAAGCGCTGGGACCCCGCAGCCATACAGATCAAAAACGAATTAGCTAAGCCCGGTGTGGGCAGGCCCATACGCGGGTATATGAATATGGACGATATCATAGACGTGCCGACCAAGTGGTTCAGTTGGGCGGATAACTCCTCCCCCGTCCACTTCCTGGGCACGCATTGTTACGACCAGATCCGCTGGTACATGGGCTGCGAGGTGACGGAAGTGTTCGCTGTGGGTACGAAGGAAGTTTTAAAATCCCGCGGCATCGATACCTGGGATACGGTACAGGCGTTTTTAAAAATGGAGAACGGCTGCTACTGGACGGTAGAAAACGGCTGGATCTACCCCGAGGGGTTTGCAAAGAACAACGACGGCCGAACCCAGATATTGTGCGAAAACGCCCTGTTCCGCATCGACAGCCAGAACCGCGGCGTGGAGATATTTGACAATGCGAAATACCGCACGCCAAACTCCTACTTCCTGCAGGAACACAACGGCCGCCCTTTCGGCTTCTGCGTGGAGCCAATCAACGATTTTATCCGTTGCCTTATTACCGGCGAACCCTTTGTGGCTGGCACGAAGGACGGCCTGGAGGCCGAAAAGATCGCCGAGGCCGTACACAAAAGTGTGGAAACCGGCAAGACCGTTAGGATTGAAAGAGAAAAGGAATAGCATATGGAAAAGCTCAGATACGGAATACTCAGCACCGCCTCCATCGTCCCCCGGTTTGTGGCCGCCCTGCGCGAAACCGGAACGGGCGAGGCGATTGCAATTGCCTCCCGCAGTGCGGAAAAGGCGGCGGGAAAAGCGGCGGAGCTGAATATAGAAAAAAGCTACGGAAGCTATGAAGAATTGCTCTCTGACGATACTTTAGATGTGATCTACGTTGCGCCCATCAACAGCGAGCATTACCGCTACGCGAAGCTGGCGCTCAACCATGGCCGCCATGTGGTATGCGAAAAACCCTTTACCCTCCACAGCGCGGAAGCAAGAGAGCTGTTTGCGCTTGCAAAGGAGAAAGGGCGGTTCATCGTTGAGGCGCAGAAGGCGGTGTTCCTGCCCGTGATGCAGGAAATTAAGGATTTAATCGCCTCCGGCTCTTTGGGCAAGGTTCATCTTGTGGATTTCACAAGCTCCTGCAGTTCCGTTTACAACGACTGGCTGCATTCCGCCTCCGCGGGCGGCGGCGCGCTGTACGGAAACGGAGGCTATTCCCTGCACTTGTTGCAATTCCTGTTTGGCAGGGAGATCACCTCCTATTCCGGGCTTTGCACAAAGGGCAGTTCCAAAGTGGACGAGCAGAGCGTCATCAACCTGAATATCGGCGGGGAAATCTTGGCTGTGAGCAAAATTTCCACCAACGTGCTGGCCACAAACGTCGCCACGATATTCGGCGACCTTGGCCGCATTGAAATTCCGGATTACTGGAAGGCCCGCACCGCCACGGTATACTACGCTTCCGGCGAGACCGTGACGCTTGATTACCCCTGCAAGCACGAGCTTGTGTACGAGCTTGCGCACTTCAACCGCTGCATTAACGAAGGACTGCTGCAAAGCCCCGTGATGGACGAAGCTATGACGGTTGGGACGCTGGAGATGATGGAGCGTTTGAGAAATAACTGGGCATAAACGATCTGGAGACTATGATGGCGAGACAAGGCTGCTATTGAAGCACGTTGTTTAGCCATTCTTATTTATGTGTTAAATATCCTCGTCAGCATGATAGGAATACCATTCCTGAACGCTTTCCTCTAAACGTACCGCCTAGAAACCGTGCGACCTCAACAATTCCACGGTTCAACCGACAGCATGCAGTACCGGCCGCGGCAATAAGCGACGATTTCTTGATTTTGAGGCAATTTGGACAGATGCTTACGAAACAGCGCGGGGAGCAGTCAGGTTCAGCCTTGGAAGGTACACGACGCGGGAAGAGCTGGATGTTGTGATGGACAGGTTGATGCAAATCAAGTTTTGAGTCTACTACGCAGCAGCTTGCTGCTGAATTTGAATTTAGAAAGGGAATTAGGATGTATCAGTATCAGACAGATGGCGTATGCGCCAGCACAATTTCTTTCCAGGTAAACGATGGATGTGTATCCGATGTGAGTTTTGATGGCGGCTGTGACGGGAATTTGCAAGCCATATGCAAATTGGTTGAAGGAATGCCAGTAAATGAAGTGATAGAAAAGCTGCGAGGCATCGAATGCCAAAATGGCACTTCCTGCCCGGATCAACTGGCGGCCGCGCTTAAAGAAGCGATGGGGCAATAACGCGGAATGCCAAATACAGAACGTGAGAATGCAGGGGTATACTCATGAAAGTCGGTATCATCAGATGCTTGCAAACTGAAGACTACTGTCCCGGAACTACGGACTTTAAGGCAATTCGGGACAAATCCCATGCATTTGAAGGGATTGAAGAAGATATTGAACTTGTAGGCTTTGTTTCCTGTGGAGGATGCCCGGGGAAAAAAGCCGTGTTACGAAGCCTGGAACTCGTGAAGCGGGGGCGGACACCATTGCGTTTGCCTCCTGTATCCAGCGCGGCAACCCGATAGGGTTCCCCTGCCCTTTTGCAAAAAGATGAAAGAGAGCATTGTAAACGACGTTGGTGAAACGGTAAGGATTATGGACTATACGCATTGACGCCGCGCATTATGAGCTTGCGCACTTCAAGCGCTGCATTAACGAAGGCCTGCTGCAAAGCCCCGTGATGGATGAAGCCATGACGGTTGGGACGCTGGAGATGATGGAGAGGTTGCGGGGAGAGTGGGAGGGAAAAGAGCCAGAGGTTTTCGGATGACAGGGCAGCAAGCTTGGTATTGAAGGTGTAATGGTGTCTAGCCCATCATTTTGCAAATTGTTCTTCAGCAGTAAAATACATTTTTGAATAAACATTACCCCAATAGAGAAAGTCTAAAGCTGGTTTTGTCATCTAGCCGGTAATAACCACATCTATCGACCTCATAGTAGTATTCTTCTAAACATGTTTTTCTCGTTAAGATATAAACACTTCCGCGAAATACCATATGCAGATTCTTTTTTAAAAGATGCGGTATATACTTTGTTAGTAGTTCTGGCGGTGCTTTCGGATTTACCGCCATTGCTAATTGGCTTGTTTCCAGTAAAAAAGCATTGTCTTCTGTAGCATAGATTGAATCCAATGTATGGTATGGATATAGTGAGAAATCCTCAATATCTAGCTGTTCAATATTAGTGTCATATATCGGGTTTTTCCCATTATTTGTTTTGTACTTTACATTTGTCGTTGATATCCAACCCTGTATTTGTAACACTTGGTTACCCTCTTTGATAATTTGAAATGGGGTCTTGGGGTAAACTATCATGTTTTTGTTTTCAAGTGGGTTTTTCAAGTCGATACAATGCACTAGGCACTTATGCACATCCATATCATGGTAATAGCTAACAAACAGCAGCATATCCCAATATTCTCTATATTTGCTTTGTATAGATTCTATAAAATGTAAATCACGGTATATTTCATATATTTCACGGTGCATTTGTTTGTCATGTACCACCGTGTTACTATATTGTCCGTTTTCATCAGCTAATATTTCTGAATAGCATCTGATATCGATAAATAAATGACGATATTTTACACTGGGATTGGCCACATCATATTTGATTTGTTTAGCGGTTTTGTCAGCAATCAGGAGTTCGATATTTTCTCGTAAATATCTAATATTTGTTCGGTCTTTTGGCGATGAATAATGCGCAGCATGAAATATATGTTGTGGTATCTCTAGGCGCTCTTTAAGTTGTTGCTCGTGATGTAAATGAAGTGAAGCCAGCTTACCGGTTTTGTTCCTTTCCCTTTTATAATCATCCACCTCAAACCGTTCAGCATAATGCTCTCCAAAAACAAAATCAGGCGGGTCACATACGGTAAACCCATTGATTATAGTTGCAACATTATATTTCATTTCATTCAGATATATAATTTCATTTAATTCTTGCAACTGCTGCAAAAATTGACTTTCGCTCATTGCATTTCTCATATCTCACATCCGAAAAAAATTAAAATAGACGTTGCCTACGCCACCCTATATTATCTCTATTGCATAGTGAACATTTATTGATGCTACATTTTTGGGGAAATATTATCATCTGCTAATATTTAGTTTTGACGTGCAATGCCATCGGCGTGAAACCTTAGGAAATAACTTTAACATCGACAAGATTCTGCAGTCATAATTCTAAAATAGTAGGTTTAGGCCAGCAGAGCACTGGCCATGAGATTAGCGCCCATAGTCCAAAATGATGATAGCATGGATTTTGAGCAATTAGAAATAGCACTTTTTACTTTAGTTTTCATAGGTAAGCCCTCCTTGTTTTCAAAACTATTTTTTTCAAAACAGTCACAAAGTAAACCTATCAGGATGTAGAGTATGAGCCCTAAAACTACGCTTGGTACGGTGCTCTGCCGCCCTTGCTCTGCAAGCCTAAACCTACTGTTAATGTGTGTAAACAGTTAGCTACAACTTCACATTATTGCTATAACTCGATGTCCAATGAACTTCCCAGTATTCGCCTAACATTAATTTCCAGTTATGTGACAATCAGGTTATGTTATCTGATGTTATTATTATACAGCGCTTCATTAAATGATACAATAAGTCGAATTTGGGAACTTGTACAGAATAATTGCTGAGGATAAACTTGATTTCAGCTACCAGCAGGCATGCCCCGCTCCGCGCTATTTTTTCCCAGCAAAAAAAGCCGCGCTCCGGCTTTTCACTCGACGAGCGAGTAACTATACATTTACGAAACATCACCATTCTCCACCACGATTTCTCCCCCGTGTACCACCATTCTAACCGACAAGAACGCCTCCTCAAAGGACGCGTCAGCTAGCGGGTTGCCGTTAACCACAAACAGGTCCGCGATCTTCCCTACCTCAACGGTGCCCAGCGCGTTGCTGATGCCGCATACTTCGGCGGCGTTTTTCGTACCGGCGACTATGATATCCATGGGGTTCATGCCGGCCTGCCGCATTAAATTCACTTCCGTAATGGGGAAGCCGGTATCGAAGCTCATGGTGTACCCGGCGAAATCCGTGCCCAGCGCCACCTTCCCACCTGCCTTATAAAAGGTGGATAGGTTCTCTACTGCTACGTCTATCCATTTCAGGCGGTGTTTCTCGCTCACGCCGTTCCAGAGCTCCAGCGTCGGCACCCAGTAGATCCCCTTTTGCACCATCTGATCGGCGGTCTCTTTGCTCACGGGCTCCACCACCATGTGCGATATGTCGTCCACCCCGGCGTCGATGGCCCACCCTAGGTTGCGTTCATGGCTGATATGCACCGATACCTTGCAGCCGCCATTGTGGGCCGTATCCACGCACGCCTTTACCATTTCGTATGTGGGCATTTCCCACGTCTGTCCCGCAAGATCATCCTCAATGGAAATCTTGACGATCTCCACGCCATCCGCAATATAATCGCTAACCACTTCTCTTGCCGTAGCCGCAGATGTGAAATATACATGGCCGTAGCCATCCGGTACGGTAAGAATTGGCGTGGCGGATACTATTCTTGCATGCGCCAGCTCTTCATTTAACCGGTCCCTCTGGGCTAAAAAATCAACTACCCGGGGCGATTCGTCGCGCACAGTCGTAACTCCTGCCCTGAGCCAGGTTTCAAGATTTTGCTCATTGTATGCATCGTGCACATGGGCGTTAATGAACCCCGGCATGACAGTAGCGCCGCTAAGGTCTATCACTTTCGCACCTTTGGGTATGGCAATGGACGCGCTTGGTCCAACTTCGGTAATCATACCGGCTTTAAAAGCAACGACTGCGTTAGTAACAGGTGCTGCGCCCGTGCCGTCTATCACCCGGCAGTTTGTCAGGTAGACAGCCCCGCTTTCGGCGTTTTCGTCATTTGCGCTGCTGGCGTCGTTCACGCTGCTTGCGTCGTTTACGCTGCTTGAATCGCTGCCGCCTTTTGCGTCTCGGATGGAGCAACCCATGCATAGAAGCAGGGCGATTATGGAAATCAACAGAGCGTTCGGCCGCAACATATTTCATTCCTCCCGTTTGGGAAAATATCCTTTAAATAGCATAATTATATATGATGTAAACAATGAAACACAATAGATATGACCGTACCCCGCGCTTTTGGTATTCCACAAATTTACTATCAAGTAACCATCGGGTGCTAAATCTAAAGTTTCTGAATAAATTTGAAACAATCAATTGAAAGGGGCTGAGGACGTGCTCACAC
>JAEYSE010000016.1 GCA_023435025.1 Bacillota bacterium | reverse complement strand
TACCGTTTAGAGTCAAGCAGCAGTTGCCGCATGAACTCGTCCGAAAATATCGTCTTGCCGTCGTTCGTGAGCATATTTGTCACCTTGGATAACGCTGCCCGGTCGGTCGGGGCCGTATCATCCAGGTTTTCGCCCGCGGCCGCCGCCTGAATAAGCCTGCACAGCTTCAGCCGTCGCGCTTTTTCATGGTTTTGCTCTACCAGCTCGGGCGTATTGATGACGGGGTTGGTGTTCGCCATGGCGCACAGCATGGCGTAGCCGCCTTTGAGCGCCGCGCGCATGCCGGTTTCCATATCCTCTTTCTGCGGGTAGCCGGGGTCGCGAAGGTGGCAGTGCAGGTCGATAAAAGCGGGCAATATAGCGTTGCCCTTGATATCCACCGTCTTGTCGCTATACTGGTGGCCCGTTTCCCCGCAGTACCGGATGAGGCCGTCCTCCACATAAAGGTCGCCGAAACGGTCTCCCATCGCATCAATCAGCCTTGCGTTTTGGTAGCGGACGATCATCCCTCTTCACTCCTTACAAGCGCGCCCGCGCGTCGCAGTATTCACAGGCGTATTCATTCTTTTCCGCGTCTACAAGGTGGAACGTGGTATTTATGATGTGTTCCTGGTTGGTGATGCAGCGGGGGTTCTTGCAGGTAAGTATGCCCCTTACCTGTTCGGGTGGAGAAAGCTTGATTTTATCCACCCGCTCTCCCTCCTTGACATAGGATATGGTAACGTTGGGGTCAATGAGCCCCAGCACGTCGAGGTTGAGCTCCAGATTGGTTTCAATTTTTATGAGGTCCTTACGGCCCATTTTGCTGCTGTTCACATTGCGCATCAGCACAACCACGTCGTCGAGCTTGTCCAGGCCAAGCTGCTGAAAAATCTTATACCCGTGCCCAGCGCGGATATGGTCTATTACGATGCCTTCCTTGAGTTTGGATACGTTGATCATAGCATTTCCTCCTTCCGCCTTACAGCTCCATTGGTTCTGCCGCGCCCAGCAGCTTCATGATAAGCGCCATGCGCACATACATGCCGAACTTCACCTGTTCAAAGTACACCGCGCGGGGGTCTTGGTCCACTTCGGTGGCGATCTCGTTCACGCGCGGCAGCGGATGCATCACGATCATATCCTGCTTGGCGAGCGCCATTTTATCCGTGGTCAGTATGAAGAAGTCCTTTAAGCGCAGGTATTCCTCCTCGCTGATGAACCGCTCGCGCTGTACGCGGGACATGTAGAGGATGTCAAGCATGGGCATCGCGCCTTCAAGGTCCGTTGTTTCCGTAAAGGGGACGTTGGCCCTATGGAGCGCCTGCTTGACGTAGGAAGGCATGGTCAGCTCTTCCGGGGAGATGAACAGGAAGTTGATGTCTTTATACCGGGAGAGGCAGGTGACCAGCGAGTGGATGGTGCGGCCGAACTTCAAATCCCCGCACACGCCCACCGTGAGCCCGTTAAAACTCTTTTTGTAATTACGGATGGTCAGGAGGTCAGTCAGCGTCTGGGTGGGGTGGTGGTGGCCGCCGTCCCCAGCGTTGATGACGGGGCAGGAGGCATACTGGCTCATCAGCTTTGCAGTGCCCTCCTTGGGGTGGCGCACCACGATGACGTCCGCATATTGTGCCACTGTGCGGGCGCTGTCCGCAATCGTTTCTCCTTTTGCGGCGCTGGAGGTGGAAGGGTCCGAAAAGCCGATTGTGCTGCCGCCTAAACGCAGCATGGCCGCGTCGAAAGAGAATTTGGTACGGGTCGAAGGCTCATAAAAAAGGCTTGCAAGGAGTTTTCCTTTGCACGCCTCTTGATAACGGGATGGGTTTTGAATAATACGTTCTGCGAGGGATAAGACTTCCTCAATTTCCGGAAGGGAAAAATCCCCAGGGGCAATCAGGCTTTTGTTTTGAAGCATTTTGTCTCTCCTTTCTTTGGTACGGGCGGCCATGGCGTTATTGGGGGGGACATGCCAGAGCCATTTCCTATGCAGTGAACTTTATTGCAAAAAAAAACACTTGGTTTACAAAAGAACCAGTGTTTTTGTTTCCGTTGGCTGTATTCGGTTGTATTCTAGCCGAAGCCTCATACGTTTGCCTCTCCGCACGTTATGCAAGCATTTTGACAAGGATACTAAAATTGCATCCGTCTGTCAACGGGTTTTTTTATCCAATTGAATAAAAAGTATCATGACAGGTGATGTTGTGACGAAATATTGGGCAAATGAAAATAAATTGTGAAATGAATCCTTGCAACCCATGTTTTACGCTATAATGGAGAAAATACTAGGCTCGGGCACGATTATCAGGGGAGGAACTTCATGCGCAGACGCGCGCTCTTTACGTATATATCCTGCGTTCTCTTGTTCGCCCTCCTGCTACAGGGAGGTGGATACGTTGCGCTTGCGGAAGGGGAAGCAACGCCGGAAACGACGCAGACCCAGCCCCCGCTAGAGTCCCCGCCGCAAAGTACGCCGGAAGTTACGCTTCCGCCGGAGCCTACGCTTCCGCCCCAAACGCCGCCGGGAGAGCCGACGCCATCTTCGGAAACTCCGTCTGTGGAACCGACCACGCCTACTCCAGGGACTACGCCCACGCCCACCTTATTGCCTACGCCCAGTCCTTCCCCCACGCCGTTACCCTATGCGGTATGGATCGATTCGCATAACGTCACCATACCCGTGGGTACACAATTAGACCTAAACAGCCTTGGGTCCGCGTGGGATGAGCTGGGGCAGGAACTGCGTGTGACCGTACTCAACGACGGGGGATTCTCGCCGGACGTGCCGGGGGTATACGTTATTCACCTCGCCGCCAGGCATCCTGTAAGCCGTGAGGAGGCGGAGACGTTCTGCCTTGTGACGGTACTTGAGCCGGAGGAGCAAGCAAGCACGCTTATCGGCACCAGCGATTCCCGCTACCGAAAATATCAGCAGTACCGGGATATGATATCCGAGGACCTGCAGACCATCATATCCGGCCTTAACCAGGAATTTGAAGCGCGCGTAATGCTGCTGCAGGGCGCGTTTGACGATGCCGACCGGTTTACGCTGCTGCGCGCCGTGCCTGTGCAGGAGGAAACCGATGAATTGAAACCAATACAGACCGCCACAGAGAGTACGCTTATCCCGCTTATAACGCCCACCGTATCCAATTGGTCCGAAGTGCTTGCCGTGTTTGTAGCGAAAAGCTCGCTGGATGTGGGGGAGCCGCTGGATATTTATAATTTAAGGAAAATTCCGCTAGACGGCATCAAAGACGTGTTCTGGGATATGCATTCACTTGCGTTCCATATGGAAGACGGCGTACTTCAAGTGATACTGACGGAAAAAAGCAGCCAGGAGATGGCGCTGCTATATGGCTTTGATGAAAACAGGTCCGCGCAGCTTGATGAGCTAATGCAGCCGGAGTTTTTGCGCCTGTTCGCCTCGCTCACGGGTGACACCTCGTTTTCGGATATGACCAGCGAGCAAAAGCAAGAGATCCGGGAGAGCCTGCCCCAAGGCCTAAACATGCAGCGGGAGCAGGTGGTATTAACGGCGTACTCTATGGTGGGACAAATAGAGTATTTCTGGGGCGGAAAATATCCAAATATCGGGTGGAATCCGCTCTGGGGCGTTCCCAAAGTGGTCACTTCTTTAGGCAGCGAAACTTCGGGTACCGTGCAAAACTTTGGCCTGGACTGCAGCGGGTTTGTCACATGGACGTTTATCAACGCAGCCAACGACGTCAAGCTGCTGGACGCGATCGGGAACGGCTCAGCGCGGCAGTGGAGCAATTCCTATACATTGGGCTGGGATGAAGCACAGCCCGGCGATCTTGCGTTCCGCGCTGTGCCGGGAACTTCCGCAATCAACCATGTAGGCATTGTGGTGGAGAAAAAGGAGGACGGTACGTACCTTGTGGCACATTGTTCCTCCAGCAGGGATACCGTTGTGGTGACGGAAGCCTGGTCAAGCGGCTTTCGGTATATGAGAAGGCCGGTGTTGTATGCGGATGCGTAAACGCACGCTCGCGCTGGCGGCGATATTTGCGCTGTGCCTGATGCCGCCGCTTTTCGCTTGGGCACAGTTTGTCGCGTGGGAAAGCGAGCCGGAGCAAGATACAAGCGTGGAAGCGGGGGATACCATCCGCTATGCGTTTACGCTGGAGGAGTCGGCAAAAGCCGAGGATTGGACGGCGCTTCGCGTGCAGCTTGGAAACGGGCTGCTGCTGCAGCCGGAGTCCATATCCATTACATTGGCGCAACAACCCTCTCCAGCGGCGTCCGCTGAGATGGAAGAGCCGCAGGAGACTTCCGGCCCTGAAGCGACCGACGGTATGCCGCAGCAGACGGATGCTGTGCAATGGGAGATCATACCCGGAAACGATGGGTTTGTGATTTTACTTTCAAACATCCAAGCGGGAGATAAGGTATCGTTTCAGGCAACTGTGCAGACACAGGGCGACGTCAGCGCCGCGGCGCGGACCGGAACGCTTACCTCTGCAATTTCCCATACGCTCGTGGTACCGCCGGCACCTTCAACTGCTGTCATCGCTGCAACGCCCGCTCCTGCTGCAGTGGAGCCGGACAGAGCCCCGGATACTCTTCGCGTTCTGCTTGCGGTTGTTATTCTGGTTACGTTGGGGTTGATTGGAACCGTCGCGTACCGACGTTTCGGATTATCCAGGGTGCGTACCGGACAGGTGGCTGCTTCTATGGAACAAGCGATGGAACAAGCGGAGGAGAGTTCCCTGCCCGAACCTGATGAAAAGGAACATGATATAATCGATTTAGACCAATAAAGGCTTTGTTTACGGATAAAATGCGCAATTACGGCGAAAAGGGGCCTCATAACGATCAAGGAGGCGGTGCTGTGAGCGCAAAAGCGTTTATTCGAAGGGCTGAAACGGTTTGATTTTCCCAATCTCACAACAGGTAGACTACTACAAGGGTGAATAGGTAGAGAGTAAAACAGAAACGAAGGGGTGCCTAAATGCTTCGTTCGCAAGCCGACTCTAGTCGGCTTTTTTCTTTTTTACCTAAAATCAAAAAAAATATTTTCTATTATTTTATATTGTGGATATTGACATAGTGTGCGGCGCACACTATAATGCGAAATATAATATTAAATATGGGGATGTGAGTATGGAACGAGAGGAGATCTTATCTGGCCTGATTCTTGAACTCAGGCGTGGCAGCATCGTGCTGGCGGTGCTTAGCCAGCTTCAAAAGCCCATGTATGGGTATTACCTGGTCAATGTCATGGGGGAAAGCGGCATTGCGGTGGAGGTCAACACGCTTTACCCGCTGCTTCGGCGGCTGGAAAGCCAGGGGCTATTGAAAAGCGAGTGGGAAACGAGCGAGGCAAAGCCCCGGAAGTATTATGTTCTAACGGAATTTGGAAGCGAAATCTACCGAGTGCTCAAAAAGCACTGGAATGAGACGGTTGAAAGCATGAAAAGGTTGATGGAGGGGGAACAGCAATGAAATCGGATTTAATCGAGCGCTATATTTATTCGGTGGAAAAGCGTCTGCCCTATAAACAGCGGGCGGATATCAAAAAAGAACTGAACACGCTCATTGCGGATATGCTGGAGCAACGTTGTGGGGATATTGCGCCCACCGAGCATGATATCCGCGTGGTGCTGACGGAGCTTGGCACGCCAAGTGAGCTCGCGGAAAAATACAATCCGGATAAGCACCACGCGCTCATTTCGCAGCCGTATTACGGCAAGTACAAAATGGTGTTAAAAATCGTGCTGCTGGCTGTCGCGGGCGGGCTTACGATTGCAGCTTTCATTACAACGTTACTGGGCGAACCCCCGCAGGTTCCGTTCTTTCGGTTCATGGAGTGGGTCGGCGGGGTGATCATGGGAGAGCTCTACGCGTTCGCGTTTGTCACGGGGTTATTTGCGTTCTTTGAACGCAAGGGCGTTAAGTTGGACGATGACGATGTACTGGGCGATTTGCCGCCCGTCCCTGAAAAGGATGAAAGGATCAGCCGGGGGGAGACCATTGTGGGTATCATCTTTAGCATTGCGTTTCTTCTGTTGTTCCTGTGGCTGGCGCCGGTGGTCATTGGAATTTATAATGCCAACGGCTTTATACCGATGTTCAATCAGGAAGCGCTTCTGCGGATGTGGCCATTGTTCCTGATAATCACGGGGGTCGGTATCGCAAAAGAAGTTGTAAAAATGCTCGAAGGAAGGTATACGTTCAAGGTCGCGTTCACTACGCTGATTGAAGGAATAGTGAGTGTCGGATTGATCGCACTGCTGTTTTCGGCGAAGGATCTTTTAAACCCCGCATTTCTACCGAGCGTATCTGCGCTCTTTGGCGCAGAGGAGGAATTTGGCCGCGCAATCCTTGGCAATACACCGGTCATATTCTTCGGTGTGATTGTGTTTGCTCACATTCTGGATATCGCGACAGCGTTTGCAAAGGCCTACCGACACCGTAAGGCGTAAGCCTGGGAAGAACATATGAGTACGGAGTATTGATGGAGAAGAGATGAAAAGAAGAAGCGCACCCGGCAATTCATTGCCGGGTGTTTTTGTGCAACTTATCCTGGAAAGAATCCCGCGTGAATAGGCTGATTAACCGAAAAGCGCTTTTGTCCAAATCTCCGGCTGAAACCCGATGAGAACGAAGTCATCACCGACAAGAATAGGCCGTTTCACCAGCATGCCGTCGCTTGCAAGCAACATCAACTGGTCCTCCTCCGGCATGGCGGGCAGCTTTTCTTTTAAAGATAACGCACGGTACGATAAGCCGCTTGTATTGAAAAAACGCTTAAGCGGCAGCTTGCTTAAGCTGATCCACGTCCGTAATTCGTCAACCGTGGGGCGGTCCAATTTAATGTCCCGCACCGTGTAGCGTATCCTGTGTTCCTCCAGCCAACGCTGCGCATCTTTGCAGGTACTGCATTTGGGGTAACAAACAAATAGCATCGGGTTCTCCTTTTATCAGCGTTCTGCCGCCGTGATACGATTGCTTGCGGTCAGCGCAAATGTTTTATCATTGGTCAGGTCTCCGTCTCCGCTGACCGGAATGGCTTCCCCAAGGTAGGTGGGTAGTGGCTTTATAGCGCAGTAAAAGAAATCCTTTACCCGCGCAAGCGTTTCCCGGACGTTTCGTAGCTGCCTGTGGATTTGCGCCGTATAGGCGTCGGAAACCGCAAAACCATAGGCGTCCAGCCCCAGCGCGCGGGCGATATATATTGCGCGGTACAGGTGGTACTGTTGTGTCACAATAATGATGCGCTGTGCCTTGAACACATCCCGCGCGCGGTACATGCTTTCATAGGTGGAAAACCCGGCGTGGTCCATGAATATGTGCGAAGAAGGAACGCCCCGCTCCATGGCAAACGCCTTCATGACATTGACCTCATCATATTCCTTGCGCCCATGGTCGCCGCTCATCAAAAGCCGCGCAGCCGCGCCGCTTTCATATAGCGTGATGCCTTTTTGCAGCCTGTCCTGAAGCACGGGGCTGGGCCGGTCGCCTTCCCACACCCCCGCACCCAATATTAGGATGCAATCCGCCTGAAGCGTTTTTGCTTCCTCCTCGGAAACAAGGTATGGCTCGGACGTTGCGACCACCGCACGGTCTATCAAAAGCGGCGCGGCGAGGAGCAGCGCCGCCAGGATCAGCCACAGCCACGGTTTCCTGCGCTTTCTATTCGGCT
>JAEYSE010000108.1 GCA_023435025.1 Bacillota bacterium | reverse complement strand
AAGATAGCGCTCCTTAACGTTAAGGCGACGTCCTGCGTCTTGGTATCCGTAACCTCGCTGCCTGTGCCGTTTGTGCCGGGATGGTAGGCTACGGTATAAGTAGCGGGTGGGGGGGTGTAGGGTTGGAACTCCACATATTTTTGGCTTTCGGCATAGGTATACGCCTGCACGGTGCTAAGCGTATAGGAACCGGTGCTGGAAGTTCGCCATTGGTAGTTTGTATAGCCACTCAAATCAGGCCGTGCGTACGTGGCGCCGTATTTGCCCCCATCGATAATCACCGAGCCGCCGGAAATGACGAGCGAAGCGCTTCGAATTGCCGTGCCGGCATAGCCTGAGTCTATCTTTCTGATTGTTCCGCCGCTGAGCGTTACTTTGGCATCAAACGCATAGATTGCGGAATCGAGATAGCCCGTCACCGTACCGCCCGATACAATCACCTCGCCATATTGTGAACATAGTCCATTGCCGCCTGTTATCGTGCCGCCGGTGACGATAACCTTACCAGTTTCGCTGCTATTGGAGATTACATTGTTGATATTGGAACCCGTTACAGTACCGCCGGTCATTTCAAACACAACCGGAGCTGTCGTGGCTGTCTCGACGGGTCTACGAATCCAGATTGTTCCGTGTGCGGAGTTGAGGGTGGCCCTGCCGCTGATAATGAGTTTGCCGACACCGGCGCTCTCTATCGCGTAGGAATTGTCTGCTGACGCTTCTACCTTGCCGCCGCCTAAGTCGCTGCTGTCGGTAACGGTCAGCGTACCGGTACCTGAATATTGTATCGCCGTTAAGCCGCTGATGTGGCTTAGCGTTTTGCCATTCAAATCGATGACAAAGGACTTGGTGCCGTCAATGGTAAGTGTGTTGGCGAGGGGAATAGTCGCCCCCAGCGTGATCGTGCCGTTCTCATCGATCGCCCCAATAGCGGTGATCAAATCTGCCTCGTTGTCAACAGTAATAGCCGACGCCGCCACCGCCACCGATGGCAATAAAGTCAGTGCCATGCAAAAAGCAAGAAGCGCGCTAAAGAACCGTTTTCTCATGTTTTTCTCTCCATCCTTCTATCGTGTTATACCGAAAAGGCCACCGCAAGGCTTGCAGGCCATAGCGGGGCGGCGTGTTTAATGAAGCTTTTAGGCAACGTGGTTAAAGTTTTCGACCGCGCCCTGAAGGAATTCAAGAAGCGTATCCAAGGGAACGGCTTCAATTTCGGCTTTGCCCAGCTCTTCCCCCATATCCAGAGCCATCACGGTGTTGCTCACCTGTTCCACGCCAAAGGTCATGGAAAGGCCGTTCACTTCATCGGTGATGGTAACGGTGCCGTCGTTGTTATCCGTCATTTTTCCAAAGAAGCTCGCCGCGTCACCACTGGCCGGGTCGCCAAATATCATACCTGCCATGGTCATATCCGCGTTAAATACTAAGACGATGGCCTCGCCTGCATCGGACATGCCCATGTAACCTCCATTTACCCAAGCGGCGATGGTATCATAGTCCAAGGTATAGGTCAGCTCTTCTTGGGCGGCCGGTTCCGCAGCAGGTTGGGCGGCAGTGGCTTGGGGAGCAGCTGCGGGAACATCGGCGGGTTGTGAAGCGCCGCCGCAGGCTGCGAGGCTAAATGCCAGGGCCAGAGCCAACAATGAGACCAGCCATTTTTTCATCCGCACAATATTTCCTCCATATTGCTTTAAGTTTGTTTTGTCTGAAGCTACAAGCCGTAAAGCAAAACGTATTTATGAAGCGTATGCTTTTCCTTGTATCTGCGTCCCTCCATTGGACCTCCTCTTCTAAAAATAGATTGCAGATATTCGGTGCTGATAATAATGCAAAATGTAAAAAAAATGAGCCTTTATGCTTAAAAGATTCATTTTTACACTTAATAACCTTATTATCTAGAAAATTTTCTCTTGACAAACGATTCTGCGATTCTCACACCAGAAGGCGTACTCGGAAAACGCGCCAGGTAGTTTTGCCCTTACAGATTGAATACTGTTCATAACCATCCTGATAAAATTTATTGAAAATATGCGTATGTTTGTATATTATGTAGTCTGTTAAATGTACTTATGAGAGTGCAGAAATGGAAGGCTACATTTCCACGCTATCCTTGCCGATATAGAAAAGCCTGCTGGTCCGAGATAAATCTATCATCGAAAGGCTGACATTATGCTGAAAATCGCCATCTGCGATGATATGGATGCCGAACTCAAGAACATCGCCGCGCTTACAAATGAATATATATCCGGAAACGGCATAGCCGCCGAAATTCGGAAATTTTCTCACCCAGACGCGCTGCTGACAGCCTGTGAAGCGGAGACGTTTCATATCTTTCTGCTGGATATGGTCATGCCAATGGTCAGCGGGCTGGACCTGGGGCGGAGCATACGCCGGGTCAGCACCGACGCGCAGATTATCTATATCACCACTGAACCCGGCTACGCGCTGGACGCTTACTCGGTTAACCCTTTACATTATCTTCTTAAGCCCGTGGACAAAACCGCGCTCTTTGCGGCGCTGGATTTGGCGGCGGAAAAGGTAAACTTCGGAGAGGAGAAAGCCGTCACGGTCAAGACCCGGGACTGCCTGCGTTCCCTTTCCACCGACAGTATCGCCTGCTGCGAATATGTCCGCCATTCCGCGATCTACACGCTGGTTAGCGGCGAGCGGGTGGGCACGTCCACCTTCACCAGCAGCTTTGCTGAGCATATCGCGCCGTTGCTGCGTGACCGGCGGTTCATCCAGACCCACGCCGCCTTCGTAGTAAACATGAGCCGCGTGGAGCGGCTTAATAAGGACGGCTTCACCCTGTGGGGCGGCGCTTTCGTGCCGGTGTCCAGCAAGCAGTTTGCGGCGATACGCAACGCCTACATGAGCTACCGGCTGGGCGAGGTGTGATGATGCTCTACGACATCCTGCGTTCCCTTGTCACCAACGCCATGCTGGCGGCGCTGCTCTTTACGCTGGCGCGGCCCAAATGCCGTAAGCCGATGCTGTGGGTGGCGCTGGCTGTTATCGTGGCACTGGATCTGGCGCTGAACGTCTTTTTCTATTCGCGAAACGACTATACCACGCTGAGCAAGCTGGACATAGTGTTTTTCATATTGGTCGGCATCACCACAAAGCCCCTCTTTCAGGAAACGTTGATGCAATGGCTGTTCAACTGCTTTACGGCCATGAATATCTATGCCGTCACGGTCATTTTGAGCTATTACCTTTGCTATCTGTTCCAGCGTCCGCATCTCGCTATTACGGTGCTGCGCGCGCTGTTTTTCGTCGCCGCGATAGCGCTGTTCCGCAGACGCTTGCGCCCTCTGTATCGGCAGGCGGCGGAGCATTGGAGCGTGTACCTCTTTGTTGCAGCCGGCCTGTTTGGAAATTTTGCGTGGTATTTTGTGGCGAGCAACGATGTCGAGCAAATGCTGACGGAAGAGTTCGCTCCGCTTCTGCTGCTTGTTCTGCTGGTGCTGCTCGTTTATCTGGCGATCTTTCTTTCTTTGCGTAAGACGCTCAAGGGAGCGGCGCTGCGGGAGGAAAACTTGAAGATGCAGTCCGACCGAGAGCTTACTCGCCAGCGCCTTGCGCTGATGGACGAGACGGTGCGTCAGATGAGCATTGCGCAGCATGACCGCCGCCACTTTAACAACACACTGCTCTCGCTTTTGCAACAGGGCAAGGTGGACAAGGCCGCCGATTTCATCCGGCAGCAGAG
>JAEYSE010000070.1 GCA_023435025.1 Bacillota bacterium | reverse complement strand
GATCGAAAACAGATGGATTGACTACATTGGCGGGAATTTTGCCTTGCAGCACAGCCGTTAGCCCATCGAGCGCTTCTGCACACATTGCCTTTCTTGCGCGCATGGTCAGGCTGGCGACATGGGGCGTGAGCACGACATTATCCAGCGCGAGCAGTCCCTCGTATACGGTCGGCTCCGCTTCAAACACATCCAGCCCCGCGCCTTTGATCACGCCAGATTTGAGTGCTTCGCACAGTGCCGCTTCATCCACCAGTTTGCCGCGCGCCGCGTTTACAAAGAATGCGGAGGGCTTCATTTTCGCGAATGTTTCCGCATTGAACATATGATAGTTTTCGGGGAAAAACGGCGCATGCAGGGAAACGCAGTCGCTTTGCGCGAGTAGTTCCTCAAAGGAGCAGTATGTAACCCCATATTCCTGTTCAACATCCGAAGAAGCACGGAAACTGTCGAAATAAATCACTTCCATGCCGAGTCCCTTGGCTTTTCGCGTTACTGACTTGCCTATTCTACCAAACCCGATGATACCGAGTGTGCTGCCGCTTACCATCGTGTTGATATCCGAAAACAGCGGCGACAACCACTTTTTCTGGCGCATCTCTTTATCATAACGCGCGACACCTCTCATAACCGCCATGATGAGCGCGATAGTAAGCTCCGCCGTTGACTCAGTGACCGAATTGGGGGTGTTTAGAACGGGAATGCCCAATTCAGTTGCATATTTCCAGTCAATTTTATCATAGCCTACGCCATAGTTCGCGATTGCTCTGAGCTTTTTCGCAGCATCGAATACCGGCTTATCCGCAATGGTATCAACATTGAAAAGACCATCGTATTCGGCTATTTGGCTTAGGATCGACTCATAGCTTAGTACAGAGTCATCTGGTAGGGTAAATTCAAATTTATCTTCGTAAGGCGCAAGGCATTCAACGGGTATTTTTTTTGATACGAGTATTTTCTGCTTCATTGTTTACCTCATGTCACAGCGTGTCCGCAAGTTTGCGCACTTCGCCGCAGGTTCCCTTCCAGTAAGCATTCAGTATACGAAACTCATCACCCACGCAGAAGTGCCGGACGCCAAGATCTTTGTAGTAATTGACTTTTTCCATTGTATCGCATTCGCAGCGAGGGGCAATACCATGCGCAAGCGCCGTGCGAATAACATATTCCTCAATTTCTCTAAGTTCCTGTTGGTGCTCCTTCGCGTTCCAGCCCTTACTCATGCTAAAATCAGAGGGGCCGAATTGAACCATGTCCACACCGGGAACAGCGCAGATCGCCTCAAAATTATCTATGGTTTCCTGCTTTTCAATCATAAATGCTTTCACGGTATTGCGTACCATGGTGGCATGGTCCATCTGATCGGTATGCGGCAGATAGCCTATCCAGCGGGAGTTGGGGTAACCAAAATGCCCTTCGCCCAGGCAATCCGGGCTGAGCGCATGGATGCTTTCCTGCACTTCCTCGGCAGTTTTGTGGTCGCAGTACAGCACGGCTTCAAAGCCCATTGCGACCGCCTTCTGCGCTACATAATGCCTGTTTTGCAAATCCACTTTGATCATGGAGCCGATGCCATGCAGTTCAGCCGCACGCACGAGGTTTTCAAGATCACTCTGGGTGAACGGGGAATACTCTGCAACAAATTCCACGTAATGAAAGTTGCGTGTAACTGCCATGGCTTCAACGATGGTAGGCCATGTGCTCCAGATGCGGGTCGCAACGGTAGGCCGGTCGGCATTCAGCAACGAACGGATTTTGTTTGTGGGGATACTCACTATCAAAACCTCCTGTGATTAGTTGATGGGTAGCCTATTGATGTCATGACTTGTATATGACATAATATTGGTGTGCAAAATAAGGCGTTTGTATATTTCATATCTTGCTACGTCAGTGAAAAACAGTTTGGGTTGCGCGTCTTTTCGGGTGTGCGCCGACGTTTTAATGGGACGGGATTTGCGAAAAAGCCAACTCGGTGAAGGGGGCCCTGATAATGGACAATGCCATTTTCCTTTCAAAGACAAATATATTTTCCGGTGACTGCGGCGGCGAGGTTCACAACAGTGCCAATGAGCCTGCGAGCTGCCCGCATTACCATGACTTCTACGAGTTTTTTGTATACTTGGGTAACAAGGGCACATTTATGATTGACGGTAAGGAGCACAGCATTCGGCGCGGGGACATCGTTATTGTGGATATGTTTTTGCCTCACATGCTCATTCCTGGCGCAAGCCAGGATGAGTGCTTTGTCGCCCACGTAAACCCGGAACTGCTCATCACTTACAGCACGCATAATTCCAATCTGCTGGATATTTTCCATAAAGGGTATTTTCCTGTTCATTCCACGGACGAAAAGGAATTCCCAAAATATCAGCGGCTTCTCGATGAATACCGGGCGGTTCATCTCAATAGTGGGCAGGATATTCTCATCAAGGCAATAATCCACCAATTGATGGCCTATGCTTATGGCGACTGCTTCTCAGGCATCCACTGCGACAGTTCTGCATCCCGGGGATTGACGATCGTGACACAGATCATCAATTACATCAACGAGCATTTAGCTGATAAGATTTCCCTCTCGACACTTGCCAAGGAGATCAATTACAGCGAGTGTTACCTCTGCCACCTGTTTAAAGAAGCCACCAATAAAACAATAAGCAGCTATATACAGGAAAAGCGAATCGATATGGCAACCGGTCTGCTCAAACGCTCCGTGCCTATCAAAAAAGTAGCGGAGCAATCCGGCTTTGGCAACTACAGTCACTTTTACAAAACGTTTAAGCGGCACACCGGATGTAATCCGGAGGAGTACAGGGAAAGACTGCAGCTGGCGGCGAAGGCATAATTCCACCGATACTGCAGCCTATAAATTATTTATCTTCGGGGAGGCCGCATTGACTCCAGCCGGCGTCGATAAACAGCGTCTGCCCTGTAATTCCGCTTGCTTCGCTTGATGCAAGGAAGCATACGCCGCTGGCGATTTCCTCCAAACGCAGGAAGCGCTTCATCGGGATGACCTTGAAATTGGTCTCCATATCAATGATGCCTTCGTCGATACCTTTTTGGACCATATCGGTATAGACATACCCGGGCGCTACTGCATTGATCCGAATGTTATAGCGGCTCCATTCCACGGCGAGAGTGCCAACCATAGCGTTTACTGCCGCTTTGGAGATGTTGTACGGAGAGCGGCGGGATGTAAAACGGGTTGAATTTGTCGAGGAGATACATACGATGGAACCGCCCTGCGCCTGCTGCTTCATGTACCTTGCCGCGGCTCTTGAGGCAAAATAATAAGCCTTAAGGTTCAAGTCCATAAGTTCATCAAACTTTTTTTCTTCAAATTCGGTAGCCCATTCACGAATTTGAACCCCAGCATTATTTACCAGAATATCAATGCTGCCATACTTTTCGAATACATATTTCATCGCGGCATCGATCTGTTCAACGCTCCGAAGATCGGCAAGATAAGCTTCTGCGCCCAATTCTGCAGCAGTGGCTTCAGCGGTGACTTTGTTCATGCTGATAATGACCAGTCTCGCCCCCTCGGCAGCCAACCGCTCGCATATCCCTTTGCCTATGCCGCGGGATCCACCTGTGACGATAGCGATTTTGCCTGATATACCATTCATATTTCTTTATGATTCCTCCCCTCGAGAAAAAAAGGTTGACACGAAATGGCTGTTGTGCATACGATATGGTTGCGATCTAAACGAACTATACAATGCAACTGTACAAAACTCAATAAGCGTGGATACGATAGCGGTTTAAAGCAAACAAAAAACGCAATATAGGAAAACATGAAGGTTCCCAATTTGGGATACATTGTCATTGTTGTAAAACGTTGACGGACCAGGCCGCCGTAAAATATCGGCTTGCTGCTCTATATGGTTTTGCATCCAAAACAGGAAAAATGCACGAATATCTATATCAGCGAAAAAGAACAGGAGTGGAATACTATGTCAGTAGAAGCTAATTTAAAAAAGTTGTTTTCTCTTGAGGATAAAATTGTTGTAATGACCGGCGCTGCGGGCGGCATTGGCGCTGCGTTGTCAAAAGGTATGGCGGGAGTTGGCGCTATTCTGTGCAATTGCGATGTCAGTGAAAAGGGTCTTGCATTGCTTAAGGACGAAATCCTCGCAGAAGGCGGTAGGGCGGAGTCGTATATCATGGATGTTTCCAATAAGGAGAGCATACAGGCTTCGGTTGACGCAATACTCGAGAGATTTGGCAGGATCGATGTATTGGTTAATGTCGCCGGCATCAATAAGCGCGAGGGATTTCTTGATGTAAAAGAGGATACCTATGACAAGATTATGGATATTAATCTCAAAAGCGTTTTCCTTGTAACGCAAGCAGTGGTTCCCGCCATGATGAAAGCACACAGCGGAAGCATTATCAATGTCGGCTCTCACAATGCAACGGCAATGCTGGGTGGATGCAGTGTTTATGGCGCGACAAAGAGCGGTGTCGTGGCCCTCACGCGGTCGATGGCGGTGGAATGGGCGGAGTGGGGCATTCGTGCCAACGCCGTTTCACCGGGACACATCCTTACGCCATTGACGCAGGTTACGTGGGATCACCCAACGCGCGGCGATTACCTCAGAGACAGAATTGCCATGCGCAGGCCAGGCTATCCGGACGAACTCCTGGGAATTATGGTGTTACTCGCTTCGGATTCATCGAGCTACATGTCAGGCTGCAATTATGTTGTGGACGGCGGCTGCCTCTGCGGTGGTATGCCGTGGGATTATGACTCCGCATATCGTAATACAGAACAGTAATATCCTGTGTTTGGAATATAAGTAAAATAGTGCATCTTTTATTTGCCGCGCCGCAATCGAAATGAAACGGGATTGCGGCGCGATTGTTCAAAAAATAACAAGTTAGTCATAGAAAAAAGCAAGATAGCATATCGGTTTTCGCATGATACGACATTTCATCAGGCGTCATACGTATTGACAACGGGCGTACAATTCAGCTAGCATTAATTATACACTTCGCGGCTTTGCAGAATCGTGTTTCGCTCAAGAGCCAGTCGTCAGAATGTCCAGATCATCCATTGGCATAAACTGCGGATAACAAAATATGAAATCAGTTATCCAGAAAAACCCAAAGACAACATTATCCGAAATATGAACGTTATAGGTGCTTGCGGAAGTACCAGTGTCGGTTCAGATTGAAACCGGCGGTCGTTACAGGCGATGTATTCTCAGCGGATGAGAGCCTCTTTCGCAACGTTTGAGCCATAGCTTTTGTAGATGATAAAAGAGGGGTGCGAAACAATGCAGTTAAAAGAAGGGTGCAAATATAGCCTTATGGTTCCCACAAGTATGGGATTACGTATTACACCCAAGGACAGACAGCCCGTACACGTGAGCCGCGAATACCTGCTGCAGGCCAACAGCGCTGAAAGCAACGTTTTGGGCGTTTCCGCCGCACTTGGGTTAAAGACAAAGGTTCTCACAACCTTCGTGAAGGGTAGCCCGCTGGCTGAATTTATTAAATCCGAGCTGCGCTCGAGAAATATCGATTTTGAAGGCCCTGAGGTCCCCCAAGGCGGGCCGTGGGGGTACCGTCATCAGATCAATGTGGCCGATGCCGGTTACGGCCTGCGTGGCGCGCGTGTCTGGAACGACCGTGCGGGAGAAGTCGGGCGCACATTGGACGCTAAGGATTTTGATCTCGATCGGATATTTGTGCAGGAAGGCGTACAGATACTCCATATGTCCGGTCTTTTTGCGGCGATGTCCCCCCAAACAATTCGATTTTGCCTGGATTGCGCTCACTCCGCAAAAGCGGCGGGTTCTCTCATTAGCTTTGACCTGAATTACAGGGCTTCGTTCTGGAAAACCCGCGAAGCCGAGCTGCGGGCAGCATTTGCGGAACTTGCGTCCATTGCCGATATTCTTGTGGGCAATGAAGAAGACTTCCAGCTCGCGCTGGGTGTACATGGCCCGGAAGCGGGCGGTAAGGACTTAGGCGCGAAAACGGACAGTTTCAAGGGCATGATCGAAGAGGTCAAAAAGCAGTATCCGAATGCCAGCGTATTTGCTACCACCCTTCGCGAAGTGGTCAGCGCAAACGATAATTTGTGGGGCGCTATACTGCATGTGGATGGGAAATGGTATTTGGAAGAACCCCGCAATATTCCCGTGCTTGACCGTATCGGCGGCGGCGATGGATTTGTCAGCGGTCTGTTGTACGGCATACTCAAAGGCTGGGAGCCCGCAAAATGGCTACAGTACGGCTGGGCATCCGGTGCACTGGTGGTAACACTGCATACGGATTATGCTACGCCTGCGGACGAAGAGCAAATCTGGAGCATTTACCAGGGTAACGCGCGAGTCAAACGGTAAAGTGATACGTAAGTACGCGCAGGAAACGATTACATAAAACGAGCGGTAACCGGCTTTTCGCGACATTACACTGCCGCATGGCCTTTCTTTGGTGTTCATATTGTACGGGAAATCATGCGGCAGCTCATCATAAAAACATAACACGATACTATGCTTTATATATGGCGAACTCGCGTTCCGGATGACGAGAAATCAACCATAGGCCGTTACTCACTTGATGTACGACTTACATCATATCTCAAACAATTTGTTTCTCTAAGTATGAATTATGGATCTCCTGCGTAATCAAATATTGCGATAGGGTGTTTTTTAAGCAAATTGGTATGACGACTTATGATTTGGACAATGAGGGTAAACGACGATGCGATAGTAATATATTTACTATAACATGTGATTATATAATGACGGGGTTGTAGAAGCTGAAATTTTGCTTAGCAAAATAAAAATAGGAAAGCGTGGCGAGATTAATGGGTTACTCACAAAGCGATCTGCAGGAAGCCCGAAAAAGGGCCATCGATATTCGCGCAGATATTATTCAGATGATACCCACCGGTAAGGTTGGGCATCTTGGAGGAAGTTGTTCGGTAGCGGATGTTACTGCCGGCTTGTACTTTAAACACATGCATGTTTATCCCGATCCAAAGGATCCCCGGCGCGACCGCTGTATTTTCAGCAAGGGCCATGCCGTGCTGGCGCAGTACGCGTGTCTTGTGGAACTCGGGTATGTGGACCGCGGTGAACTTGATAAGGTGAAATCCATGGGAGGTCTTCTGCAGGGGCATCCTGACATGGATTTGACACCGGGTATTGAGGCGGTAACAGGTTCCCTGGGTCAGGGGCTCTCCGTCTCCCTGGGTATGGCGTTGGGATTGAAACTGGATGGAAGCACTTCAAGAGTATTTACAATTCTGGGTGACGGCGAGCTATCCGAAGGCCAGGTCTGGGAAGCGATAATGGCTGCTTCCGCTTACAAAGCGGATAACCTCTGCGCAATAGTTGATTACAACGGTGTCCAGGCGACGGATACCACCGACCGTGTTCTCCCGATCCATGATTTGAAGGAAAAATGGACCGCATTCGGTTGGCACGCGATCGAGATAGACGGCCACGATATGGAGCAGATACTCACAGCGCTTGATGCGGCGGCGCAGGTGAAGGGGTGCCCCACCGTGATACTTGCGCGAACCGTCAAGGGAAAGGGATTCTGCTTTGCGGAAGGTCTTGCAAAGTATCATAACGCTGCAATGAATCAGGATGAATATCAACAGGCTCTTGCTGCTATCGAGCAGATGAGAACGGAGGTTTAACCCATGGAGATGAAAAATTGCAGAACAGCTTACGGAGAGTCTTTGGTGCGGCTTGGGGCTGATGACCCGAACGTTGTTGTACTGGAAGCGGATCTCGGCAAATCCACCATGTCCAATTTATTCGGAGATGCGTACCCGGAACGCTATTTCCAGATGGGTATTGCGGAGCAAAACATGGCATCTGTCGCTGCTGGTCTCGCGCTTACGGGAAAGACGGCGTTTATCAATTCGTTTGCCGTGTTTACTTCCGGCCGCGCATACGACCAGATTCGTTCCTCCATTTGCATTCCCAGCCTGAATGTCAAGGTTTGCGGTTCCTCAGCCGGTCTTTCGGACTACGGCGACGGCAAGACACACCAGTCCATCGATGATATCGCCCTGATGCGTGTTTTGCCGCATATGACGGTGCTTTCCCCGGTTGACGCGGTGGAAACAGCGCAGATGGTCAAAGCAATGGGCGAAGATAAGCACCCATGCTATATCCGTATTAACCGCATCGATCTGCCGGTATATACCGACCCCAATCAGGAGTACCACATTGGCAAGATGAACAAAATCCGAGACGGCAAGGATGTTGTGGTATTTGCCTCCGGCATCATGGTTTCCCATGCGGTACAGGCGGCAGAGCTTCTTGAAACAGAAGGAATCTCGGTGCGGGTAGTCAATGTGAGCACCATAAAACCGTTGGACACGGATGCGCTCTGGAGCTATTGCGAAGGAGTAAAAGGTGTTGTTACGGCTGAAGAACATAACATTTATGGCGGTCTGGGATCTGCAGTGTGCGAAGCACTTTCGCCGAGCAGGCTTCCCATTCGGTTGCTTGGCATCAATGATTCGTTTGGACGATCTGCAGAAAATTACACGCTGCTGCTCAAGCATTATCATCTCATGCCGGAAGATATTGCAGAAAAAGTCAGGAGCGTACTGCAAGATTAACGGAAACATCTGTTCAAACTGAAAGTGTGAAGCATATGAAAATGTCTCTTGTTAAACCGGACAATATACCGCTCTCTGAAAAGGCCGCTGAGGAAATTATCAAATACATCCAGGAAAATCGGATGCAAAAAGGTGATCGGCTTCCCAATGAGGCGAAGCTGATGGAGCAGTTAAATGTAAGCCGCAGTACGATCAGAGAAACCATGCGCTCGCTGCATTCCCGAGGAATTGTCGTGATCCGGCAGGGAAGCGGAACTTATATCGCCAATTTCCCGGGTGTACCCGAGGATCCTTTGGGGCTACAGTTCAAATATGACCGCCACGAAGTATTGATGGATCTTTGGGAGCTGCGCTTCATCATGGAGCCAAGAATTGCCGCCCTGAGCGCACTGCGCGCAAGCGAGAAGGATGTTGAAGAAATGCACCGGTATTCCAGTCAGGTTTCGGATTGTATAAGAAGAGGCGTCAATCATCTTGAACCTGATGTTGCATTCCATTGCAAGATTGCTGAAAGCACGGACAACGACATCCTGAATGTGATTTTTCCTGAGATTGTCAAGGGTATACGGCTTTTTACAACGGTGCTTGGAGACAGAATTCTCCATGATGTAATCGTGCATCATGAAAATATCGCGGATGCCATCGGCAGAAGAGACGCAAAGGGAGCATATGACGCCATGCGGGCGCATCTGGAGCGAAACAAGGACGCGCTTGAAGAATACATCAGTCAGGATGGAGCCGAAACAAACCGTAGCGACAGGAGGAAGAGACAGTTATGCGAGTTGGATTTATCGGATTGGGCATTATGGGAAAGCCCATGGCCAAAAACCTGATCAAAGCTAGGTATGATCTGAAAGTTTACGACATTATGACAGCCGCGGTGGACGAGACGGTCGCTGCAGGAGCAACACGTGGAGAAAACAATGCGGATGTAGCGAAGGACAGCGATATCGTTATCACCATGCTGCCCAACTCGCCGCATGTAAAAACTGCGGTGCTTGGTGAGAACGGCATACTCGAAGGCGCAAAGCCCGGAACCATTTTGGTGGACATGAGTTCCATCAATCCCATCGCTTCAAAAGAGATTTGCGCCGAAGTGGAAAAGAAGGGCTGCTTTATGCTGGATGCGCCAGTATCCGGCGGAGAACCCAAAGCCATTGACGGAACGCTGGCCATTATGGTAGGGGGCAAGCAGGAACTCTTTGACAAAGTGAAGGACATTCTCGCAGTCATGGGTGCTTCTGTAACGCTGTGCGGCGGCATCGGCGCAGGTAACACCACTAAACTGGCCAACCAGATTATTGTGGCTGCCAATATCGCTGCCGTAGGTGAAGCGCTCATACTGGGCAAAAAAGCCGGTGTGGAGCCTGAAGCGATTTATAAAGCAATCCGCGGCGGGTTAGCTGGCAGCACCGTCATGGATGCAAAAGCGCCCATGATGATGGATGGCAATTTCAAGCCGGGATTCCGCATCAATCTTCACATCAAAGACCTTACCAACGCGCTTGATACCGGGCATGATGTCGGCGCCCCTCTCCCGCTGACTGCAGCCGTCATGGAAATGATGCAGTGGCTCAAAGCCTCCGGTTATGAAGGCGAAGACCATAGCTCGCTGGTGCGTTACTACGAATACCTCTCCAAAGCCGATGTCCGCAGATAAGGACGCATTGCTTTAACAAAGAGATCGGGGGATTTATCGTTGAAAGCGGTTTATTATGTTGGTGATAACCACATGGAGATCCGCGATATTCCGGTTCCGGTTCCTCAAGCGGATGAATATCTGATCAAAATCGATGCCTGCGGTGTATGCGGGTCAGATGTGGAAGGGTATTTAGGCAAAACCGGACGGCGGATAGCACCCATGATTATGGGGCATGAGTGTGCAGGGACTGTAGAAAAGGCTCCCGTAGGCGGCCTTTATCCCACAGGCAGCAAAGTGGCGGTTTTCCCGAAGTTTTTCTGCGGGGAGTGCGCTATCTGCAAGGAAGGAAACGTGAACCTCTGCCCCAATGCCCGCTTTCTCGGGGTTATGGATTACGATGGCGCAATGACGGAGTTCATATGCGTGAAAGAACAGTATCTTATTCCCTATCAGGGTGTGGGTGCAGATATTGCATCCCTTGCCGAGCCTGCGGCAGTATCCTACAATGGCGTATTTAAGTTTTCCGATGAGCAGATAAATAACGCGCAAAACATTCTTGTTGTGGGAGCCGGGACCATCGGGCTGATGGCTCTGCTCTGGCTCAAATACCGCGGCGCAAAGCGTGTTATCGTAAGCGACGCGGCGGACGCAAGGTTGCAACTGGCGCTCCGTATGGGGGCCGATGCGGTTGTGAACCCCTTAGACGGCGACTTTACAAACAGTATTGCCGCGCTTACCAATGGCGCCATGTGCGACTTATCCATCGAGGCTGTTGGAATCACACCGACCGCGCAGGCTTCTTTGGAAGCATTGAAGCTAGCGGGTTGTGCCGTCTGGATAGGGAACGCGGAAAAACTGGTCTCAATCAACATGCAGAGCGTGGTGACCAGGGAACTGTCGATTAAGGGGAATTACATCTATTCGTTGGAAGATTTCGTTTCATGTGTTCATCTGCTGTCGGAAAAAGCCATAGATGTCGAACCGCTCATTACGCATTATTTGGATATGAGTAAGGGGGTGGAAGCGTTCGAACTGCTTAACAACAATAAGGATGGCAGGGCAATCAAGATAGTTCTTACCAATTCTAAAGAATCAGGCAAATTGTAACGGATAACACTACGAGCAAGGCTTGTTAATATGACAAGAAGAAAGGGGAACAAACAATGAAAAAACTGTTATCGATCCTTCTTGCCCTGGTAATGCTATTTGGCATCACTGCATGCACACCGTCCGCTCCCGCCGCCCCCGAAGCACCGGCGGCTGCAAGCCAAGCCCCTGCGGCGGCCGAAGCGCCTGCCGCCCCTGCTGCTGAAGCTCCGGCTCTCACCGGCAAGTTCCTCATCGGCACCTATCTGCAGCTGACCGGCAGCAACTCAGTCGCCGGTAATTCCGCAAAGCAGGGTATTGATCTGGCGATCAAGTACATCAACGAGAACGGCGGCTTCAATGGCGCGATGGTGGAAGCCAAGCACTATGATACCACCGGCAGCACCGAGGAAGCCGTGAAGGTCGTCCAGAAGATGCTCGCGAGCGACAACGTGGACGCAATTATCGGTTCCGTTAACTCCAACGAGGTCAACGCCTGCATCGGCTATATCAACGACGCCAAGGTGTATAACTTCGGTCTGGGCACCTCCGCCACCTGGATGGCCGACACCAGCAAGATCTGGACCTTCCGCGCCAGCGCGAACAACGGCCGTATCGCTCCGCAGGATGCCGACCTGATCATCAAGCTGGGCTATGACTCCGTCGCCATCATCAACGGCACCGACGATACCGGCAAATCCACCGCCGATGCGTTTGAGCAGGCCTGCAAGGAAAAGGGCCTCACCGTCACCACCCGCCAGCAGTGCGACTCCGAGGACACCGATTTCAGCGGCCAGATCACCCAGATACTCAAGGATGATCCGGATGTCATATTCATGTCCCTGATCGGCACCACGTTCGGGCCCTTCGTCAAGCAACTGCGCAACATGGGCTACACCGGCATGATCGGCTGCAAAGAGTGCTTCTCCCTCGAGTATCAGCGCGTCGCGGGCGAGCAGAACTCCAACTACATCTTCTACGCCTATCCGTACGTTCCCTACCAGTCCATTGAAGACTGCAACATCCCCATCATGAAGGAATTCCTCGTGAAGTTCAGCGCCGAGTATAATGAGATGCCCCAGCATGAATCCGCATACCGCGGCTGGGACACCATGATGGCCATGTGGGAAGCCACCAAGGTTGCCAAGGCCAACGACGACGAGTCCCTGCGCGTGGCAATGAACAGCGTCAAGCTCGACGGCCTGGGCGGCACGCTTGACTACACCAAGGGCGACCGCGAAGGCTACAGCACATTCAACGAATTCATCCTGGTCGATGGCAAAGACATCCTCGTCAGCGACTGGCTCGCCAGCGGCGGCTATGACGCATACAAGGCCGCTACCGGCAGAGACAGGTAAGAACTTCTAAGTACAGACAGCCAGATTGGCCACAGTACCTTAGGCGGGCCACCGCCTGAGCGGCCGGGAGACAAGCGGGCAAAACACCCTGCGTTTTGCCCGCTTGCTCTACGGAGACAGGGGGCAATGACTCCAGGCATTATTCTACAAGGGAGGTAGACACGTGTTTGCAATTCTTTTGGTAAACGGCCTCATCATAGGGGGCATCTACGGCCTGATCGCTCTGGGCTACAGCCTGATTTACAGAGCGAGCGGCCTGATGAGCTTTGTGCAGGGCGATATCATCACGGTGGGTGCCTATCTGGGGCTGACCTTTTATAAGGTGCTCGGGCTCCCTATCTGGGTTTCGCTGCTGCTCACGTTCGGCTGCGCATTTGCGTTGGGCATTCTTCTTGAAAAGGGCATCATCCGAGTCCTGCTCAACAAGAACGTCATTCCGATCTATATCGTACTTGCCACCATCGCGATCTCATTCATCATCCAAAATACTGCGCAGGCCTTTTACGGCTCGGTTACACAGGGATTCCCGCAGGTGTTCGAAAAAAGCACTCTGAAAATTTTTGGTGTGACAGCGCAGACCGAGGCATGGGCGTGCCTGCTTGTTTCCTCGGTTCTTATGTACGCGCTGCACCTTTTTATGACCAAGACGAAATTCGGTACCGCCATGCGCGGCGCTGCAATGGATCCTCTCGCAGCTGAATCCTGCGGTATCAACACTTCTTTGAGCATCGGCGTGACGTGGGGCGTCTCCGCAGGCATCGCTTCCATCGCAGGCATGCTTTTAGGGCCCATGTACGGCGTATTTACGATGCTGGGCGCCACCGTCGGCAGGAAGGGCTTTGCGGGCGCGGTCATGGGCGGCTACGGCAATATGTACGGAGCCATGATAGGCGGCGTGATACTGGGTCTTGTGGAAACGTTTGTCGCGGGTTACTGGAGCGGCACCTACAAGAATCTCATCGCTTATACGCTTCTGCTGTTGTTCCTGTTCATCAAGCCCACCGGCATCTTCAACGAGCGGGCCATTCAGGATGTTTAATACGCGTCAGAATTTGGGGGTAATATGTTAAGCTTCATAAAGGATAAGAAAAAGGGGCCCCGGGTGCTGGCGGGTGTGGCGGCGTTGGTCGCTCTGCCGTTTTTGATCCAGCTGGTTGTCGGCAACGATTACTGGGTGATGATCTGCAGTATCATGCTGCTCTACACCATCGCCGTATCGGGGTTAGACATCCTGTTCGGGTACAGCGGCCAGATTTCTTTGGGACATGCGGCGTTCTTCGTGATCGGCGCTTATACGACAGGGCTTTTGAACAACTATTTCGGAATACCGCTGATACTCACCATCCCGCTGGGCGCCATACTCTCCGCGGCGATCGGGGCGCTGCTGGCCTACCCGGCCTCCAAGCTGAAGTTCCACTTCCTCTCGCTGGCGACCATCGCTTTCGGTGAGATTGTGTACAACTTCCTCTACGTTTCGCCCGGCGGCTTTACGGGCGATTACCTGGGCATGGATGCGATCAATATCAGCTTTTTGACTTCCTATACCGGGTGGTACTTCTTTCTGCTGGTGATCTGCGTTCTGGCGCTGCTGGGTAAGCATTCGCTCGTACACTCCCGCACCGGGCGGGCGTTCATAGCCATTCGCGAGAACACCCACGCGGCGGACGGCATGGGCGTGGATGTGCGCAAGAGCAAGATCGTCGCGTTCGCGGTAAGCGCATTCTATACCGGCCTCTCAGGCGCGCTCTTCGTGCACCTGATCAAGTATATCAGCCCTGAGACTGGCAAACAGAAGCAATCGGTGCTGTTTCTGACAATGCTGCTGTTTGGCGGCACCGGCTCCATGGCCGGCCCCATCATCGGCGTTGTACTCGTTGAAATTTTGCTCGAGATCATCCGCCCGCTGCAGGAATACCAGATGCTGCTCTACGGCATACTGCTGCTGATCGTCATCATCGGGCTTCCGGGCGGTATCTATGGCGGCTTTAAGGACCTCATCGCCTCCTATGAGAGAAAAAAGATGGCAAGGCTTGTCGCCGCAAGAACTAAGGCAGGTACGCCTGAAAAAGGAAAGAAGGATGGTGAATAACAATGCTTGAAACCAATAAAGTCACCATCAAGTTCGGCGGGCTGATTGCCGTCAATGAAGTGAGTATCCGCGTGGAGCCCCACAAAATCACCGCCCTGATCGGCCCCAACGGCGCGGGTAAGACGACGCTGTTCAACTGCATCAGCGGCGTATATGTGCCCAACTGCGGCGAGGTGATACTCGAAGGCGAGCATCTGGAGGGCAAGCGCGGTTTCCAGATCAACAAGGCGGGCATTGCGCGCACCTACCAGGTCATCAACCTGTTCTGGAAGATGAGTGTAATCGATAATGTGCTGGTAGGCATGCACTCCCGGCTGCAATCCAACTTCTGGGATTGCTATTTCCACACCAAAAAGAAGCGCGAGGAAGAAAAGCGGATACTCGCCAGGGCGCATGAGCTACTGCAGTTCGTGGGACTGGACGAGTACGCGCACGTTCCGGCGGGCAGCCTGTCCTATGGCAAGCAGCGCCTGCTTGAGATCGTCCGCGGCCTGGCCAGCGAACCCAAGGTGATACTTCTGGACGAACCCGCGGCGGGCATGAACAGTGCCGAAAAGCTGGAGCTGGACGGCCTGCTTCAGAGGATACTCAAGACGGGCGTGACGATACTCATCGTGGAGCACGATATGAAGCTGATCATGAACATCAGCGATTATATCTATGTGCTCGCCAACGGCAAGCTGCTGGCCGAAGGCACCTCCACGGAGATTCAGAACAACCCCGACGTCATCGCGGCATATCTGGGAGGTGACCATTAATGGGCAAAATACTTGAATTGATTGATTTCCACTACTATTACGGCAACATCCACTCGGTGAAGGGCATCAGCCTGCATGTGGACGAGGGAGAGATGGTCACACTCATCGGCGGCAACGGCGCGGGCAAGACCACTACGCTGCAGAGTATCTCGGGTCTCACCAAGCGCAGGGGCGTCGAGGGCAAAATACTCTTCAAGGGCCAGGAGATCCAGTCATTCGGCGGCTACAAGGTCGCCAACCTGGGTATTGCGCAGGCGCTTGAAGGACGCCATGTTTTCGCGAAGCTGACCGTGGAGGAAAACCTCCACATGGGCGCGTATCTCCGGAAGGACAAGAAGGAGATCAAGGAGGACATGGACAAGGTATATAAGCGGTTTCCGCGCCTGCTGGAGCGCCGAACCCAGATGGCGGGCACGCTCTCGGGCGGCGAGCAGCAGATGCTCGCAATCGGCCGCGCACTCATCAGCCGCCCGACGCTGATGCTGCTTGACGAGCCTTCCCTAGGCCTTGCGCCGCTGATCGTCAAGGAGATATTCGTTGCGATCAAGGAGATCAACGACGAGGGAACCACCATTTTGTTCGTGGAGCAGAACTCCAAGATCGCGCTTTCCACGGCGAACAGGGGCTACGTTATGCAGACCGGCGAAATCGTGATGTCCGATACGTGCAAAAATCTTCTGGAGAATGAGGAAGTGAAGAACGCATACCTGGGCGGCTGACGCTCAGGTATGCCGCTTCGTACGATACTGAGCTTGGAGATAATATTCGCAAGCCGGAGCTTTCACATCTGAAGCTCCTATATCGATATGCATTCGATGCACATAGAGGATAAAAAGCCCCCAAAAGTGTATTCCAGCATGATATGAGGATACACATTTTTCCGATTTCAATCGGAGATATCCTGGCGCATATTGTATTTATTTTTATAGCCTATTACTCAGTAAGGCCGACGGAGTACTTGAAAAGCGTGGAGTGCATGGCATTGCACGGAAGAATTGAATGAATGGAGTAATTCCGGTAGAGCTGCACCAACCCATGACTGCAAGTCTTTGAATGCGGGTGGAGTCCGCTCTGGATTCCAAATTTAAAAGATATAGAAAGAGAAGGTGAGCCGTATGTTTTCTCTGAATGGAAAAGTAGCGATTGTGACGGGCGCTGCCCAAGGGATTGGAAAATCCGCCGCGCAAATGCTTGCGCAAATGGGCGCGAAAGTGGCTGTGGCCGATATCAACCAGGAGAAGATAGATACCGTTGTCAGCGAAATCAAGGCAACCGGCGCGGATGCACTGGGCGTACTCATGAATGTAGGCAGCAACGACAGCATTGAAGCTGCCATAGAAAAGATTGCAGGCTATTTCGGCGGAATCGATATCGTTGTAAACAACGCAGGCATTCTCGGAACATCCAGCATAGAGGATATGCAGCGGGATGGCGAATGGAACAGTGTGTTGGATATTAACCTAACCGGTCCGTTTTTTGTGTGCCAGTACGCATTGCCGTACTTAAAAAAGAGCACTGCTGGCCGTATTATCAACATTTCTTCCATAACAGGAAGAAATGGCGGATTTGAAGCCTCCATGAGCTATGCGGCAGCAAAAGGCGGTATAATCGCAATCACCAGAGGAATGGCGAGACATCTTGCAAAGTATCGCATCACCGTAAATGCGGTCTGCCCAGCTACTACAGAAACGGAAATGCTTTTAGGATATACGCAGGAGCGCATCGACAACCAGATTAAGCATATTCTGCTTGGCCGCCTTGGCAAACGAGAAGAGATCGCTGCTTCCATATGCTA
>JAEYSE010000026.1 GCA_023435025.1 Bacillota bacterium | reverse complement strand
GTTTATGGAGGCCGGGATACCACCCGAACATATTTCCTTAATGGACGCCTGTACATACGAGGACCCGGAGCGGCTGTATTCCCACCGGCGGGACCGGGGGGAGACAGGCGGCATGGCGGCGTTTTTACAGCTAAACGCCCCCGCGAACGACGCGTTTTTGCAGACTCCGCCCAAACCTTCCGGTGTATAACAAGGAGGATAAAGACGAATGGACATCGGCATCATCGGCGGCGCGGACGGGCCGACCGCCATTTTTGTTTCCGGCCCGAGTATAGAAACAATTCTGATTGGCGCGGCACTCATATTGCTCTTGGCTGGCCTGATCGCCTATGCCGTAAAACGGAAACAGGCCAAATGAAGACCGCTGTTTTTCAGTTTGCGGGCAGCGGGGATATCGAAGCAAATTGCCGGGCAATCATCCGCGGCATGCGGCTTGCCTCCAATGTGGGGGTGCGGCTTCTGGTTTTTCAGGAGTGCGCCCTAACCGGCTACCCGCCGGTGGAAACGGATATCGAAGCCATCGATTACGATGTTCTTGAAACTTGCCTCGGTGAAATCAAGGCACAGACAAAAGCGCTGGGGCTGTATACAGCGCTGGGGACCATCCAAAAAGAAGCGGACAAACGGTACAACTCCATACTGCTGCTCTCCCCGGAAGGAACGGTGCTGGGCCGCTATGACAAGCGGGCGCTGTGGGGCTGGGATATTGAGAACTTTCAAAAGAACACCTCTTTGGGCATATTTGAAATAGAGGGCGTCAAAGTTGGCTTTCGCATCTGCTTTGAGGTGCGGTTTCCGGAACACTTCCGCGAACTGTTGATACAGCAATGCGACCTCTGCTTTGTCAGTTTCTGCGACGTTTTGGAAACCCCGTCACAGGAACGCTACGATACCATAAAGGCGCATCTCATCACCCGCGCGGTGGAGAACGCGTTTCCCATTGTATCCGTCAATAGCTCTTCTCATTTCCAAACTGCGCCCACCGCCGTGTTCGATGAAAATGGCTGCGTCATAAAAGAAGCCCCGCCTAACGAGGAATGTCTTCTGGTGTATGAGTTTGAAAAGCCGACGCTCGGCTACGGGGCAAAAGGCCGGGTGCAACTTTCAAAAGAGCTTCTAGGCATATAAAAATGGCGGCAGAACTGCCGCCATAGTCATTGAAAACCTTTTTCACGGCTTTGCCCCTGAACCCCACCCAAGGCACACGTTCCTTGGGTATTCTTTTCTACAACCGCTCTAGGGCGTTTTCAAGAAGGGTTCTTAGGGTTGTTACAGCCCTATTTTTATCCTCAAAACTCTTATTTCTCGTTGCCGCTTAAGCCTGCCAAATACCCCAGCACAATCGCCTTGGATTTTTGCGCCGCGAGCGTTACAAACTGCGCGTATTCCATATGCGAGCCGTCATCTTCCCCATCTGAAATGGCACGGACCACGCAGAACGGGGTCTCGTTGATAAAGCACACCTGCCCGATGCTGCCGCCCTCCATTTCGTTTGCGAGCGCGGAAAACCGCTCCCGGATGACGGCGGCCTCGGCGCGGCTGCTGACAAACCGGTCCCCCGTGGCGATAATACCCCGGTGGACATTGGTATCAGCAAGCAGCTTTGCCGCCTGATACAGCGCATCCGCAAGGGAGCGTTCGCTTGGAAACTCGATACGGTTCACGCCGGAAACAAAGCCGACGGGGTCGCCAACCGCCGATGTATCCACATCGTACTGCACCACGGCATCCGCGATGACGATATCGCCAACGTCAATCCCCTTTTGCAGCCCGCCAGCGACTCCGGTGTTGATGATAGCGGCAGGGCAATATTTTATAATCATGGTCTGCGCGCACATGGCGGCATTGACTTTCCCTACCCCGCTTTTTGCAAGCACCACAGCTTGCCCGTTGAGCCTGCCACAGCAAAACGCCATGCCGCTGATGATTTCCTCTTTACAGTCCGTCATCGCCTGCTTTAAACCGTCTATTTCCACCGGCATGGCGCCGATAATGCCAATCAAATCCCGACCCATTCGTATTTAAAACGCTCCTACATCGATTTTGCATTGCACCGGACAGCGCATGCGCTTCGGCGCGATATTCGTTAGTACCTGAAGATATTTTTCGCATTTACTAGCATGTGAAGCCCCGTGCTGCAGCCCATCGCTGCCATGCGGCGCGCTGCCTTTTTATCCTGTTCAGCCGTCGTATTCCTTTGCGCGTTCCTCGCCGCGCAGCACGCGCAACACGCCTTCGGCCAACGCACGCAGTTCATCCTCCCCGGGATACACGCGTACAGGCGCAATCAGGCTCACACGGTTTTTGATGGCCCCCGTAAACCGGTTGCTGTAGGCAAGCCCGCCTGTTAATACGATTGCATCTACCCGGCCTTCGAGCACGGCCACCATCGCGCCAATCTCCTTGGATACCTGGTAGGCCATCGATTCGAGCACCAGCGCAGCGTAGTCATCGCCTTCCTTAATCAGGCGCTCGCAGGCACGCAGATCGTTGGTGCCAAGGTACGCGCCCATACCGCCGCCGCGCGTGACGCGGTCGATGAGCTCCTTCTCCGTATATGCGCCGGAGAAGCACATGCGGATGAGCGGCTCCGCTGGGATGCCGCCGGTTCGCTCGGGGCTAAACGGCCCTTCTCCCGAAAGACCGTCGTTGACGTCTACCACGCGCCCGTACCGGTGCGCACCCACCGTAATGCCACCGCCCATATGGGCGACGATCAGTCGGCAATCCTCGTACTGGCGGCCCATTTCTTTTGCGCAGCGCCGCGCCACCGCCTTTTGGTTGAGCGCGTGAAACACGCTGCGCCGCTCGATGCCCGGCATGCCGGTCAGCTTGGCGTAAGGGTCCATTTCATCCACCACCACAGGGTCCACGACATACGCATGTTTTTGTACCGTCGCCGCAAGCTCCGCTGCCATGATGCCGCCCAAAGAGGACGCGTGAGTGGCGGCGGAAGAGCGTATGAGATCGTCAAGCATCCTTTTGTTCACAAGGTACACCCCGCTGTCTATCGGCTCTACCAACCCGCCGCGGCCCACGATGGCGTCGAACATGGAAAGCTCGTATCCCTTTTCTTGAAGCGCGCGCTCAATGAACGCAAGGCGCATATGTTTTTGATCCACAATGGACGAAAATTTCTCCAGCTCCCCTTTAGAATGCCGCGCGATCTCTTCATGCCGCATGGTCTCATTTTCATAGATGCCGATTTTGGTGGAGGTGGAGCCGGGGTTGATAACAAGCAGGCGGTAAAGCTTCTGTTCGCTCATAAAACTCTCCTTATTATGGGTTCTTAGCGGCTTTCCGCAGAAAAGCGGGTGGGCGCCCGGTTGGCAAAACCAATCCGGTAAATCGGGTTCGCTGTTTACAGCCTAAGCGGATTTGGAGGCAGAGCCTCCATCTTTAACAATGTGAACGGTTATTACCGCTACGCTTTTTCCAGCGTGATCGCGCCCGTGCGGGCGGAGTCCACTTCTCCTACACTCCTGAGCGCTTCTAAAAACGCGTCGAGCGTCTTGGGGGGCTCGGCAAGCTGTAGTAGCAGCATGCCGCTTTCATTTGCGATGACCTGGGCCGCAAAACGCTCAACAACCGCCCGTACAGCGGGCGTATCTGCCGCGCGCGCCACGGCAAGCTCCCGGCAAATACAGCGTGTTTCATCATACGCGTCCACATGCCGCACGCAGGCCAGGCGGGAGAGCCGGCTTACAACATTCGGCAGCGTGGCGTCAAAGCATTGCAGCGCAAGCGTAATACGGGATATGGAAGGATCCGCCGTCTCCTCCGCCGAGAGGCTCTTGATGTTCCACCCCTCCCTGCGGATTTGGGCGGTAATTCTGGTGAGTACGCCAAACTCGTTGTCCACCGTAAGGGTGAGGATATGCGCTTCTCTTGCGGGCATAACGGGTCCCTCCCAAAATGGTTCTTCTTCCAGTCCATTATACAACATCTTCCCGTCCGGAAAGAATATAAAATATCCGCAAGGCGAAAGCCTATGCTCACGCCTGCGGGCTTTCCCTGCAGCCCGTTTGACATAACCGCGGGAATGATAGTACAATCAGCGAAGAACCGCCCTATAAAGGGTGGAAAGGTGAGGAAGAAAATGAAGCGAATGATTATATTTGCCCTGTGCGCGCTGATGGCGTTTGGCATATTGGGCTGCGCAAAGAACCAGGGCGATACTGTGATTGCCACCGTTAACAAAACGGAGATCAAACAGCGTGATTTCGAAGCGCCCTTCAACATGTATTTTGCCCAGTACAGCCAATTAGGGTACGATATGACGAACGCCGAGAACCTGAAAATGCTTCAGGACAGCGTATTCAATGCGCTTATCCGCACAGAGGTAATCTATCAGCAGGCGGTTACGCAGGGATTTCAGCTGACGGATGAGGAGAAAACCAATATCTCCAACGACGCGCAGGCACAATACGACTCTTTGCTTTCCTCCTATGTACAGCAGGCCCAGGCAAACGGAGCCGACAACCCCGACACTTTGGGCAAGCAGAACTTTGAGGCCGCGCTCAAGGCCGAGGGACTTGCGCCACAATCGTTTTTAAGCGGACTGGAGCAGGATATGCAAAAAGCTACCCTTGCCGCCAAGCTGGAGGAAAATGTGAAGCGCGCTGTGTCATTAACGGAGGAAGCTGCCAAGGCCCGGTATGAAGCGGAACTGAATGACCAGCGCACAGCGTATACGGAGAACCCCTCCGAATTTGAAGCTGCGCAAAGCGCTTACGACGCAGGTGCGGGTGCAATGCCTCTGTACGTGCCTGAAGGATTTGTGCGCGTCAAGCATATTCTGGTTGAGGACGAGGCCACAGCAAATGATTTAGTCAAGCGCATTGACGCGGGCGAGGATTTTGACACGCTTATGGCGGAGTTCGGAACGGACCCCGGCATGCAGGCGGAACCCAATAAGTCCCTTGGCTACCTATTGGGCTCAAATACCAGCTTTGTACCGGAGTTTAAGGCGGCAGGACTCGCTCTTGCAAACGTAGGCGAGCATTCCGCACCCGTCAAAAGTCAGTTTGGTTACCATATCATTAAGCTGGTGGAGAAACTCCAAAGCGGGGACCGCGCCTTTGAAGACATAAAGGACACCTATATCTTACGGGCGCTTGAATTGCTCCAGCAGGAAACGTATGAGGCGGAAGTGGAGCGCTGGACACAGGAAGCGGATATCGTCAGCTATATCGGCCGTATCCGAAGCCTTGGCGCAGCCACCCCAACCCCGTAACCCGAAATTATGCGAGAGTTACAAGCCGGCGTATACCGGTTGTATGACGAAAAATCCGGCCAAAGTTTTGTGGGCTATAGCCGCAACCTGGAAGGGATAAAAAAGCGGCTGATGTTTGAGTGTAAGCTCAACGCCTGCCCGTATACCGCGCTGCAGCGGGCGTATACCGACTGCGGCGGCCTGACTTTTGAAGTGCTTGAAACTTTTGCGCCGGACGAGGGCATGACCGATGAGGAGCTGGACGCGCATTTGCTTGCACTCGTAGCCCGGTATATGCAAATTCATAACGCAAAATCCGTACAATGACAACCTTTTTGGGACTTCAACATACTTCCCCCTGTGTGCGAATAAGTATTGTAAAAACGCGCAACGGGGGGAATTTTAATGTTACACAAAAAACGCTATGCGCCGGCGGTACTCGCGTTGTGCTTGCTGCTGGCATTGCTGTTGAGCGCCTGCTCTACCGGCGTATTCAACGAAAAAGAGCTGGAGCAGCCCGTGGATTCCGATGCCGGATTCCGCCGGACCGTACTGTATTTCCAAACCGATGACGGTCTGATGGTCCCTGTCATGAAGCTGCTGCCGTGGGAAGAGGGCATTGGCCGCGCCGCGCTCAACCAGCTTGTGGATACGGAAGAGAATCAGATTTCCGCAGCCTCAATGGGACTTAAAAACGTCGTGCCGCCGGGAGTCACATTTGTGCTTTCCATTTCGGACGACGCGGTTGCCACCCTAAATATCAAGGATCTGCCCAAGCTGGAGAGCGCGGAAGCCGAACAGGCGCTTGTCACCGCCGTGGTTAATACGCTTACGGAGTTCCCGACCATAGACCAGGTGCAGCTGAAATTTGACGGCAAAATCAAAAGCAAGCTATCCCACGGCACCCGTGTAAAGGACGCCATGCGCGAACTGCCCCTGAACCAGGAGCCGATGCCCGTGAGCGCCACCGGGGAAGATATGCCTTACACCCTGAAGCTGTACTTCCCCAACCAGGCCGGCAGCCTGCATGTACCGGTCACGCGTCCATTGGCGCAGGAGCCGAACATTGAGGTCGCCATGCGCGAACTGGTGTTCGGACCTGTGGACCAATCACTGCGTAACTGCTTCCCGGAAGGAACGCAGGTGCTTTCCGCTTCCATTGTGGACGATATTGCCACCGTGAATCTGAGTAAGGAATTCGCCGTCATTTCCGACACGCCGGATATTGAGGAACTTGCACTGACTTGCATGCAGCTGACCGCGAAGCAGTTTGGTGGCAGCATCGCCTCTTTGCAGGTGCAGGTGGACGGTAAGGACTATGAAAGCGGCGCGGTCGAAACCATGGCGATGCCCGCTTATGACAACGAGTATCGCTGATTCTTTTGCGCATGCAGCTAACGCCTTTTCCGGTTTCGAGATATGCATTGCGGCCCCTTGTCACCAAGGGGTCGCAATCCTGCGCTCAGGGTAACTATTTGGACATATTGGAAACTTTTCATGCGTTTGCAACAGTGGTTTGCGCTTTTCTCTTTTTTCTGTCGAAGCGCCGTGATATACTAAGAAAAACCGCGCAGGGGAGGTTCATTTCTTGTATACATGGGACAAATGGGACATCCGGTTTATGGACCTGTGCAAATCAATCGCCAACTGGTCGAGCTGTTACCAGGAAGGGCGGAAGATTGGTGCGATTATCGTAAAAAACAAGCGCATACTTACCACCGGGTACAACGGCGCCCCGGCGGGTATTCAAAGCTGCGTGGAGCGCGGCGAGTGCCTGCGGCGCAAGCTCGACATCCCATCGGGAACGCGGCATGAGCTGTGCTATGCCATCCACGCGGAGCAGAACGCCATCATACAGGCGGCGAAGCTCGGCGTTTCCATAGAAGGGGCCACACTGTATTGCACGCACCAGCCCTGCGTCATCTGCGCAAAAATGATCGTTAACGCAGGTATCGCCCGCGTGGTATACGCGGAAGGCTACCCGGACGCATTCTCCGTAGAGATATTCGATCAAGCCAGCGTCAGCCTGGAACGATTTGAAAAGCCAGAGGAAACGTTAGAACCCGATCCCGCATGACCTAAATATATTAAAGCACCTTTTGGCTTCAAGCCAAAAGGTGCTTTTATTAATAGATCATTTACGTTATGCTTCGGGAATATCGCCCACGCCCTCCAGCACATACTTGGGCCGGTACGGGAACTTCACCAGCATATCCCGCGTGGTTACGCCGGAGAGCACAAGGACGGTATCGATTTCCGCTTCCACACCCGCCATTATGTCCGTATCCATTCTATCCCCAACGATTGCGGTATCGCCTGGAAGCGTCTGCAGCTTTTTTAGCGCGTGGCGCATCATGAGCGGGTTGGGCTTGCCCACAAAGTAGGCGCTGACCCCGGTGGCGAGTTCAATGGGCGCGATAAGAGCCCGGCAGGCGGGGGCAAGGCCCTGCTCGGTGGGGCCGGTGAGGTCGGAATTGCACCCAATCAGGCGCGCGCCCTTGTTGACAAGGTATGTGGCGCGCTCGAGCATTTCATAGTTGAGGCTGTAGCTTTCCCCCACCACCACATAATCCGGATTGACGCTGTTCATAGTAATGCCCACGTTGTAGAGGGCGTTGATAAGCCCCGGCTGGCCCAGCACGTAAGCGCTGCAGTCCGGATACTGGCTATTCAAAAAGCTTGCCGTCGCAAGCGCGCTTGTATAAAAACAATCGGCATCTACATCTATCCCCAGCCGCGCCAGCTTCTGCTGCAGTTCGCGTGGGGTATAGCCGCTGTTGTTGGTTAAAAAAAGGAATTGCTTTCCCTTTTCCTTAAGCCAATCCACAAATTTGGGTACGCCGGGGAGCAGCCTGTCCCCATGGTAGAGAACGCCGTCCATGTCGCAGATAAAGGCCTTTTTGTTGCGCAAGATTTCCATGTAATACCCCTTGTATTCTTTTATTCTGTCCGCATCCAGTATACCGCAACACATTACAGCGAGCAAACAGTTTCCATCCGTCACGCAGAAACTGCGCTTTATCATGAAAAACCCTGTTTCAAATCGGGAATAAGGAATTATACTATAACTAACGAACCAATGCTGAAGGGAGATTTTGATTATGGCATTGTACCAAACCACCGCGAATTCTGTGAACGGGCGCAACGGCGTTGTTACCGTAGAAAACAGCAAGCTGAAGTTCGAGCTTGCTTCCCCCATCGCAATGGGCGGAAAGACCGATGACGCGGTCAACCCGGAACAGCTCTTTGCAGCCGGATATGCCGCATGCTTTGGCGGCGCGCTTCACCATGTCATTCGCGTACGCAAGCTCCGTGTTCCCTTGCCGGAAGTCAAGCTGACGGTTGGGCTTGATAACATTGATGGCGGCAATGTTCTTTCCGCCGAAATCACCGGCCTCTTTAAGGAGCTGGATCAGGCCACCGCAGATGATATCATGCGCGAAGCCCACACCGTTTGCCCCTATTCCAAGGCGACTATGGGCAACATCCCGGTAACGCTCAGGGCTATTGTTTTATAATCAACATCCGTATCCGGATGTCTTAATACAAGGCAGCAGATTTGCTGCCTTTTATCTTTGCTCCCCACATTTGACACGTAATGCCCTTGAGTGATATGATAAGAGTGAGTTTTATAGGGTTCCGCGGGGCAACCCGGCCTGGTCCGAGATAAAACGCACGGGAAACCGTGTTCACGGAAGGATAAAAGCCTGGGAGATTTTCTCCCGGGCTTTTTTATTTTGCTGAAAGGTTGGAACGAAAGAATGAAATGGTTGTACTTGATCATTGCAGGGGTATTTGAAACGTGTTGGGCGGTCAGCCTCAAGCATACAGAGGGATTTTCAAGGCTTTGGCCCAGCGTCATTACGGTTGTGGGTATGGCCGCAAGCTTCTACTTCCTTTCACTGGCACTCAAAGAGCTCCCTTTGGGCACGGCATACGCAATCTGGACGGGAATCGGGACAATCGGCACGCTCATTCTTGGCGCGGTCTTTTTCCGCGAAGCTGTTACGTTACCACAAATCCTTTGCGTGGGGCTCATTGCGGCGGGTATCATCGGGTTGAAATTAACCTCGCATTAAATGGTATCTAATCTGCAAGACGCATGGTCAGTTTCACATGCGTCTGCTGCATACCCTGTTTTTTGTAAAACGCGTGAGCGCGCTGCCGCACGTTGTTACTGGCCACCTCAATGCGTATGCAGCCATTTTCCCTGGCCAATTGCACCGCCGCTTCCATCAGGCGTGCCCCGGTGCCGCGGGAGCGGAGACCGGAACGGACTGTGAGTTCCATCACTTCCGCCACCCTTCCGCAACGGCAGAGCTGTTCCTCCATGCGGATATGCAAAAAGCCCATCACTGCGCCCTCTTCCTCGGCCACCAGACAGTGTGACATAGGGTTGCTTAGCGTACCCGCGTAGATGCGCCGGAACGCCGCTTCGTCGAGCGATGCCGCTTCCATGTCGCACATCAGCGCATAGGCGGCATCAGCGTCCTCCATGCGGGCAAGCCGGATTTCCATACGCCTCTCCTATATACCATATTACCAGCCAAGCTCTTGTAAGAATTCCTCTGTGGATACTACCCTTGCAAACCGTCCGTCCAATGCTGCCATATATGCGGCGTGGACGTCCTGCGCCGGTATGGTCTTGCCCTTCCAGACAAGCTCTTTTGTGGCGCACGCATCATGCAGAAGTGTTACCTGAAGCCCATGATCTCTGGCCGCACGCACGGAAGTATCCACGCACATGTGGCTCATCATGCCACAGACGACAAGTTCCCGTATCCCGCATTCCTGTAAAGCCTTCAAAAGCCCGGTTTCAAAGAACGCATTGGGCGCGTGCTTTACATATACCGGCTCCCCGCTTTGCGGAGCGACCGCACCATAAATCTCCGCGCCCGGCGTGCCGGGCAGGAAAAACGTAGCCGAACTGCCTGTGCTCACATGCTGGATGTGGTAGACGGGCCATCCGTTTTTCCGGAAGCTTTGAAGCACGCTGGCCGCACAAAGCGCTGCCTGCTCCGGGGCAAACAGCTCGTTTTTGCCGCCGGGAAAATAATCGTTCTGGATATCGATCAATACCAACGCGCGTTCCATAATATACCCTCCAAATACAAGTATGGCAATATGGCAATATCGGGCTTACTCCACCCGGTATCCGCGGGGGTCTATGTTCAATAATTTTACCTTCCAGCCGCCGCCCAGCGCCTTTAACCCAGGTTTAACGGCCTCCATGAATCCTTCGCCGCCCTTCAGGAAGGAAATCATCGTCGGCCCCGCGCCGGAAAGGCAGGTGGCTAACGCCCCAGCACCCTGCGCGATACGCACGATCTCCTGATACCCCGGCACAAGCGACATGCGGTAAGGCTGATGCAGCACGTCCCGCATGGCATACTGTAAAAGGTCGATTTCCCCGCTTGCGATGGCCGCTGTCAGAAGCGACGCGTGCGAAAGGTTATATACCGCGTCTTTTAATGTGACCATGGCGGGCAAAGCCGCACGCGCCTTGCGGGTGGAAAGCGAAAACGGCGGTATAAATACTGCACAGCTTAAATGTTCCGGCGGGGCAAACCGCACGTAGCACACGCGCTTTTCATCCATGCAACCCACGGTAAAACCGCCCAAGAGCGCGGGGAGGATATTGTCCGGGTGGCCCTCGTGCTCTGTGCACAGATCAATCATTTGCTGCATGTCGAGCGTATTCCCAAGGTATTCATTTGCCATGGCGACCCCCGCCACCACACAGGCGGCGGAGCTACCCATGCCGCGCATGGCGGGGATGCCGTTTTTCTGAGCAAAATGGACGCCCGGAACCTCCCTATTATGCCGGCGCAGCGTGTCCGCAAATACGCGGTATACAAGGTTCCGTTCATCCGAGGGAATCCTCCCAAGGTCGGTATTCTGCAAATCAATTACAAGGCCACCCTTTGTAAATTCAAAGGAAACGGAGTTGTAACAGCCCAGCGCGATGCCAAGGCAATCAAACCCCGGGCCAAGGTTGGCGCTTGTCGCCGGAATGGTGATGGTACGCATAGTGCTCCTTACCTTTTGTACAGACTCTTATAAAAACAGGGCCGTACGCGAACGCGCGCGCAGATGCAGCGCGCGTTGCATACAGCCCCATTGCCGATACGGATTATTCTTCTTCTTCCTCTTCCTTCTTGGCCTGCTCGATGATCTTCAGCGCGATGTTTCCGGGAACATCCTCATACCGCACAAACTCCATCTTGAAGGAGCCGCGCGCCTGCGTCATGGCGCGAAGGTCGGTCGCATACTTAAAGACTTCGGACAGAGGCACTTCGGCCACCACTTCCTGGCCTCCTTCGGCGGGGTTCATGCCGATGACGCGGCCGCGACGGCGGTTCATATCGCCAATGACGTCGCCCATGTATTCATCCGGCACAAGCACATCCACGCGGTAGATCGGCTCGATCAGCGCAGGGCTGGCCTTTGCGCACGCGGCCTTATA
>JAEYSE010000121.1 GCA_023435025.1 Bacillota bacterium | reverse complement strand
GAAACCTGGTTTTTCTGAAATTCTATCACCGCGCTGCGCGTCATGCTCAGGAAGCTTCCCGTGGCCTTGAAGTGGAAATAACCCAGTTCGCGCAGGCGCGTCTGGATCATGGCCACGATCTCCCCCGTATCCTCGTACGCAATCAATTGCGTCCCTGCGGGAGACGGCGTAGCGGCTTCCGTTTGCGAAACAAACAAAAGCATAAGTAAAAGAACCAAGGGCAGGAGTATGCGTTTCATGCGGGAACCTCCTAAAGCAACCGGCCGCCAGCGTGTCGAATGGGCCAGTGGTCACGTAATAGTATACCACAGCATACATGTTTTTGTGGCAAAAAGCTCTTAAACCCGAAGGAAAGTATGAAAACAATTTATGTACATGCTATACTGGTTACAGATCCAAATGGAAGGAGTATGCCATGCGTTGCGGATGCCCGGACTGCGGGAGCTATATGATACAACGGGAAAGAGGTCTTTTGAGCGCATGCGTCTGCCCTGCCTGCGGGGCATCCTGCACGGCCTGTATGGGCACGGAGCAGTCCCCAATGGAAGTGAGCGAGTTGTCCATGCAGGCGCGGTTGCGCGAAAGGCTAAGGGAACTGGAAGAGCAATACAGACAGGATCAATAAAGAAGCAAAGGTCAATATATGAAAATAATTCCATCAAAGCGAACACAAAAAAAAGAACCCCTGAGGCAAACACCCATGGATACGGCACTGAAATTTCTTGCTGCAAAGGCGCGCACGGTACGGGAAGTGGAGCGGCATCTGGACGACAACCAGTTTGGCGAAATCGAGGTACAGCAGGTCGTAGACCGCCTTCTTGAGCTTCATTATCTGGACGACGCCGCCTACGCGAAAGAATTCATCAGATCACGGCTGGCCGCTAAGACATTAAGCCGCAACAAGCTCAAAGAGCAGTTGTTGCAGCATGAAATCCCTCTCTCCACTATATCCGAAGCGCTTGCCGTAATAGGCGACGCGGAGGAGTATAAAAACGCGCTGCTGGTTGCAGAAAAACACGCGCGCCAGCTTTCAAGATATGAACCGGAGGAATTGAAAGAGCGTCTCATGCAGCGCCTGATTGGGCGAGGGTTTACCTATGACGATTCCCGCCGCGCGATAGAGCAGGCCACAAAGGAACCCATATAGGAGGATCTTATGCGAAACGCAATTCTCAAAATGCTGCAGGAAAACCCGGAAGGGTACGTTTCGGGCGCGTGCATCAGCAAACAGCTTGGCGTTTCCCGTACGGCAGTATGGAAGCACATACAGGCCCTGCAGCGCGAAGGAATTGTGATAGAAGCGGTCACCAACCGCGGCTACCGGATCATGGGAGCCGCAAACGTGCTGCATCCGGCGTTTATTGAGCCCATGCTGCAAACCAGATGGTTGGGCCGGCCGATCACCCACATCATGAACGTCCCTTCCACCAACCAGCTTGCCCGCCAGATGGCGGCGGAGGGCTGCACGCACGGGACTGTGGTGATTGCGGAGGAGCAAACAGCGGGCCGTGGCCGCCTTGGCCGGGGCTGGACCAACCTAAAAGGCAAGGATATCTGCATGAGCATGGTGCTCCGCCCCCGTCTGGAAGCGCAGCATGCACCGCGCTATACGCTTGCAAGCGCCCTGGGCGTATATCAGCTTGCTTGTGCACTTGGCGCTTCTCCGTTCATCAAGTGGCCGAATGACGTTTTAATAGACGGTAAAAAGATTTGCGGCATCCTGCTGGAAATGACCGGCGATATGGACACGCTGCAGTCCGTTATCGTAGGGTTAGGCCTTAACGTGAATACCGACGCATTTCCGGCGGAACTTGAAAAAGCGGCGACTTCGCTTTCGCTGAGTATAGCAAAGACATTGGACCGCAATCAGGTGCTCTCAATGCTTCTCAATCTCCTTGAGCCGCTGTATGACGCATGTGAGAACGAGGACTCTTATGGCGCTCTATTAAGCGAATATACGCGCTGCTGCGGTACCATAGGTCAAAGCATTTCAGTAATCGGCATACGTGAGACGCTAAGTGGTGTTGCAGAAGGGATAGACAGCGTAGGAAGGCTTTTGCTGCGGTTGGGGGACGGTACGCTGCGCGCGTTGTCCGCAGGTGATGTTACGCTTAAGAAAGCGGCCGAATAACCCGCCTTTTTGTACCTATTTCAGCCACTGCATCATCCGAAGGACCCGCTGTACGGCGCTTGTTTTCCATATGCCATATCCCGCCACAGCGCCCATGACGTTAAGGAGAATGTCGTCCACATCAAAGCTGCCCACGCGGAATAAAAGCTGCAGCGTCTCCACCACAAACACAAGGAACAGCATATTTTTTAAGAATTTCCCTATCTTTCTTGTTCCCCGCCTTACAGTGGGCATATAGATTCCCATCGGGAAAAACAACAGCAAGTTTCCTATGGCGTTATCAAACACGATATCAGGGTTGATGCTGCGCTGTGCAGTCCTTGTTACAAGCTCCACAATAGTCCGAAGCGGCACTAAATTGACTGCGGTTTGAATATACTCCCCCAGCGTCATGCCGCTGTTCGCAAAGCGGTATTCCCTGTTTAAAAACAGCAGATAGATGACAACGATACAATAGCATGCAAATGTCAGATATAATAATACGCGCATCAGCTTTTTCATGAACCTCTCCGAATGCCCTCCTCCCAAACAGAGGATACCAGCTTTAGTGTAAAAGAAACGGACGCATTTTATCCGATTATATGAATATTAGGCAAAAGAACAAGAAAACGGCCGGCTGCACAGGCAACCGGCCATACGATTGCTTCTTCTATTGTATCATCTATTTGAGAATCAGGCTTAAGAAGGACTTCCCCGTCACCCAAGACTCTCCTGTCAGATACTCGTAAACCGTCGCCCCGATATCGGAAAAGCTTGCGCGCGTTCCGATGTCCACGCCCTCTTTTACGGGCGCTCCGGTGATCACGATGGGGATGTATTCGCGGGTATGATCGGTTCCGGGCGTTGTGGGGTCACAGCCGTGGTCCGCTGTGATGAGCAGGATATCTCCCTCTTTGAGCGCGGCGCAAAGTTCGGGCAGCTTGCTGTCAAAATACTCAAGCCCTGAAGCATACCCCTCCACATCATTGCGGTGGCCATAGAGCATATCAAAATCCACCAGATTGGAGAACACAAAATCCCCGGTATCTTCTTTTATCATCCGAAGCGTCGCCTCAATCCCCTCCGGGTTGGTGTGCGTATGATCGGATATGGAAATGCCCCGGTGGTAGAAAATATCCTCTATTTTACCAATGCCAACAGTTGTCAGCCCCTTTGCCGTAAGCGCGTCGAGTATGGTGTCCCCCGGCGGGGAAACAGCGTAGTCCTTCCTGTTTCCGGTACGCTTGTATGCGCCGCTCACGCCGGAAAAGGGCCTTGCGATGACGCGTCCCACAAGATTGTCGCCCACAAGCATCTCACGCGCGATTTCGCAGATACGGTACTGCTCCGCGAGAGGTATGACGTCCTCGTGCGCGGCGATCTGGAACACGCTGTCTGCCGACGTATATACAATGGGGCTGCCTGTTTTTACATGCTCATCCCCAAGTTCTGCGATAACGGCAGTGCCGGAAGCGGGGCGGTTACAAAGTGTTTTGCGGCCGATGCGCCGTTCAAATTCCGCCATGAGGTCGTTCGGGAACCCGTTGGGGTACGTGCGGAATGGAACCTCCATGGGAAGCCCTGCGATCTCCCAGTGGCCGCTGGTGGTATCCTTTGCCGCTGTCTGTTCGGCCGCCCGCCCGAATGCGCCTTGGGCTACGCCTTCCGTCTTGGGAAGCCTGCTCCCCGCAATATTAGATAGGCCCAGCCGGTATAGATTGGGAAGATCCAGCCTCCCCCTCACCTTCAAGATATTCCCCAGCGTATGCGCGCCCACGTCTCCAAAACGGCCCGCATCCGGGAGTTCGCCTATTCCTACGCTGTCCAAAACAATCAAGATTACGCGTTTTTTCATAATTCGCAATACCCGCCTTCTTTGTTTATCTCTACCTTTACAATACCCTTTTTCATGGAAATTGTACCATCGGGCACTCGGCGGGTCAATTCCGGGCTTTTTATCATTTAATGCAACAAGGAAAACACAACAGGTGTAATGAACGTCTGGATTGCGATGGATGGCAGCAGCTGCAGGCAGGTGATCAGAAATTTGCCGCTGTATGCTCCCTCTTCCTCCCCCTTGCCGTTAAGCTGAAACCTTGTTTTCAGCGCCCCTGCCATCTGGTTCTGTGCGAGCACGCTCATCTTTATAAATGGCGGCAGCAGCGCAGCAGATTCAAACTGCAGCATAACAAGAAGCCAGATAGACGTTGCATCCGGCCAGGCGGCGATTGCCGTCCCTACCGCCGCTCCCAGATAAATGGAGCGAAGCAATATACCGGGTATCAGGAGCACGCAGGTAAAGACCCACAGCCCGGAAAGATATATCAGCCCCGCGAACAGTACATTGGTAAATAGGGACATCGCAAAAAACGCGAGCCAGGGAACGCCGCCCTCACGCAGAAGTTCTGGCAAGCCCAAAAGCATGGCGGAAACTCCCTTTTGATCCGCCCCCTGTATGATGCGTATGCCCGCCGCATTCCCCGCAACAAACAAGAACAGGAACACGCACAGCGCGCCAAAGTTCTCCTTGACGTAGGATATCAGCTTTGCCCGCACCGCAAGAAACGTCATTTCCAAAGCGTACACCGCCCTTCATGCAAAAGGTATATGCCGCTTGTACAGCGAATAGTCTTTTCACGGCCTGGGGAGCGGGGCGCCACCTCCGATTCCCTGCTTCTTTACCTTGATAGGATTCAAAAAACGTGATAAAATTGTCACTCGGTAATCAACTTCTATTATAAAATACCGATAAAGGATTGGAGCGCCATGAGACTGGACAGCAGGATGTTTGAGCAGGGGCTCACGCCAAGCCGCGAAAAGGCGCGCTCACTCATTATGGCCGGAAAAGTCTCGGTGGATGGGAAATTGGCCCAGAAGCCCGGTATGGAAGTAAAGGAAAATGCCACTATCAGCATCGCAGAGGATCCCGTACCCTTTGTGAGCCGGGGTGGGTTGAAGCTTCAAAAGGCAATATCCGTATTTGAACTTGATGTAAACGGGCTTGTGGCCGCAGATATTGGGGCCTCTACCGGAGGATTTACGGACTGCATGCTCCAACATGACGCACAAAAGGTATATGCGCTTGACGTCGGTTACGGGCAATTGGACTGGAAGCTTCGATGTGACCCTCGCGTTGTGGTAATGGAGCGTACGAACGCGCGCAACATGAAGCCTGACTGGTTCGATCCTCTCCCCTCGTTTGCGAGTATAGACGTTTCTTTTATCTCCCTGAAACTCATGCTTGAGCCGCTGTATGCTTGCCTTACGGAACAGTCGTATGTCGTGGCTTTAATTAAGCCGCAATTTGAAGCGGGGCGTGCGGAAGTCGGCAAACATGGCGTAGTGCGGGATATTGAAGTTCACCGCGACGTATGCCTTCGCGTAATCGGTCAGGCGGCGGAATTCGGATTTTCCTTTTGCGGATTATCTTTTTCCCCGGTCACAGGCCCGAAAGGAAATATTGAATTCCTTTCCCTTTTCCGGAAAAATTCTCCACCTGTTACCCAACTGCCTGCTATAAAGGAACTTGTCTTTGATACGACTTCGCAGGCCCATTCGTCTCTGATTGGTCGGGATGGATAACGAAACGAAATTAATATGGGAAACCATACCAAAATAAATTGAAAATGGGCATATTCTACTTGAAATATACAGAGTTATGCGGCTATAATACAGGAAGAACCCATGTCAGATTACAGAGATTTTTGTAAGAATTGTGAGGCGTCCGTGGAACAGAAAATCGTTTTTGTTACAAATACCGATAAAGCAAACGCCATATCGGTTCGTAACGAAGCGATGCGCATCGCACGGGAGCAAGGATTTTCCTGTATAGAGTTCAATCCGTTCGCTATAGAATCTCCTTCCGTATTTGAGAACGCACTGTTTATTGCTGCATTTGGCGGAGACGGCACCATATTAAAGGCCGTTCCCACCGCGGTTGCGTATGATCTCCCCATACTTGGCGTTAACCTTGGCCGCGTAGGGTTTTTAAGCGAAATACAGCCGCACGAGTTCGGCATGGTGCTGTCCCGTTACCACGAAGGCTCGCTCCACATTGAGCGCCGCATGATGGTTGCCTGCAGCGTAAACGGTGTGAAGGTTTGCGATTGTCTCAACGACGTATTGCTATATAAGCCTGTATTTTCCGGTGTGACGCATATCAGCATGTGTATCGACGGCGAAGATGCCGGGACCGTATTTTGCGACGGCATGATCGTAAGTACACCAACCGGTTCTACCGGTTATTCAATATCCGTAGGCGGTCCGATCATCGCGCCGGGGCTAGACGCATGTATCCTCGTTCCCGTTTGCCCGCATTCCTTGCTGGTCAGACCCATTGTCACTTCGCCGCACGCTCAGATTGAGCTGCGCATGAAAAGCAATGGGGTCCTGTATGCGGATGGGCAAAGAACAATGGATGTTAACATGGACGATCAGATTCTTGTGACCAAGTCGGATTATCAAGCCAAGTTTTTGCGTGTGGGAGCGCATAATTTATATAGCCTAATCAAACAAAAACTAAGCTGATCGTGCCGAAGCGCTTTTTGGCACGGTTTAATGCGGGGGTATAAGATGAAAGCAGCCAGACACGCAATGATTTTAGAACTGATCGAACAATACGATATTGAAACGCAGGACGAGCTTGCCGAACATTTAAGGCGGCATAATTATGTGGTTACTCAGGCAACCGTTTCCCGCGATATCAAAGAGTTGCGCCTCATAAAAGCGCTTTCCGAAAACGGCACCTATAAATACGCAACGGTGGATAAAGCTGAAACCGGCCTGCAGGAACGGTTTATCCGCATCTTCTCGCAGTCCGTGGTCAATATCACATCCGCCGGAAACCTGATCGTGATCAAGACCATCACTGGCAGTGCCAGTGCCGCTGCCGAAGCGGTAGACTCTATGAAATGGAGTGAAATTGCAGGCACCATCGCTGGGGACAACACGATATTCATCGCAATTAAGGACAATAAGGTGGTTCCTGAAATGATCAAACGGTTCCAGACGATGCTCAAATAGCGCAACGGGTACTTAAGAACAGTCATTGAGGGGCACATGCTGCAAACCCTACATATTAAAAACATCGCTCTGATCGAACGATTGGAGCTTTCCTTTTCAACAGGCTTCCATGTGCTTACCGGCGAGACAGGCGCTGGTAAGTCTATCATTATCGATGCCGTGAATTTTGTGCTGGGCGAGCGGGCCAACCGCGATCTTATTAAGTCCGGTGCGGAAAAGGCGTCTGTGGAAGCTTCATTCGATATCGGCCGTTCGCCCGAAGTACTGGCTAGGCTGGAGGAGCTTGGAATTGAACATCAGGCCGAGGATGACCTGATCATCAGCCGTGAACTTAACGTCAGCGGCAAAAGCGTATGCCGCATCAACGGCACGCTCGTTACCCTTTCCTCCCTCAAAACCGTGACGGACCTGATGGTAGATATCCATGGGCAGCATGAGCATCAGTCGCTGCTTGATGTTTCCTCGCATCTTAGGTATCTGGATGCGTTTGACAAAAGCGCCATCTCCCCCCTGTCACAAGAGGTCTCTTCTCTTTACGAAAAGCACCAGGACATAGTAAAAGAGCTGCATGCGGGCTTTCCTTCCGAGCAGGAACGGCTTAGGCGCATGGATTTACTGCGCTATCAGATCAAAGAAATCTCGGACGCAAGGCTCCAGCCTGGTGAGGAAGCGGAACTTGATTCTCAATTAAAGCGCCTGAGCAACGCCCAGGCTATTATTTCTGCGCTTGAAACCTGCTACGCCCTGCTCTTTGGCGAGGAAGGCGGCGCGCTTCATGAAACGAACGCCGCAATCCGGGAGCTTTCAGGCATTGCGGGCTACCATGCGGACTACCAAGACGCCCGCAACCGGCTGCAGGACGCCTATTACGCCATGGAGGACATTGCCTACTCCCTACGGGATTTAAAGGCAAATTTTGAGTTCCAGCCAGAGCTGTTAGCCGAAGTGGAAGCAAGACTCGCCCGTATCCACGCCCTTAAGCGCAAGTACGGCGGCAGCGTGGAAGAGATGCTCGCGTTTTTATTGAAAGCGCAGGAGGAATACGACGCCCTTGTTCAAAGCGACGCGCGAAGAGAAAAGCTGGAACAATCTTTGTCCGCCTGCAAAGCGCAGTATCAAAAAGCCGCGGTACTCTTAATGGAAGCAAGGAAGGCCGCAGCTTCCCGGTTTGCCAAACGCCTGGTGACCGAATTAAATGCGCTGGGTATGGAAAAAGCGCAATTTGAAGTCGCGCTGGAACCTCTTTCAGAAGGGACGATTTCCATAGACGGCCTCGCCCATGCCGAATTCCTGCTTTCCACCAACGCGGGCGAACCTGTTAAGCCTTTGCAGCGCGTGGCTTCCGGCGGCGAACTTTCGCGCATCATGCTTGCATTCAAAACCATACACATGGGCAGCATACCCACTGTGATTTTTGATGAAATCGATACCGGCATCAGCGGGCATATCGCGACCGCGGTGGGCCAAAAAATGCGCCAAATTTCCCATGAGCGCCAGGTATTGTGCATCACACACCTTCCTCAGATCGCCTCCATGGCGGACATTCATTTTTTGGTAGAAAAGCTGGAAGAAGGCGGAAAGACAACCTCTTCCGTGCGCGAATTGTCCCATGAGGAACGCATCTTGGAAATCGCCCGTATTATGGGCGCAAAGCATACGGACGTCCGTGCGATGGAGCATGCAAAGGAGCTTTTGGAACACCCGCGGGCATGACCCTTATTGGTATAGATACCTGAATTAAACAAGACAAATGCCCCTCTGATCGAGCATAGACACACGGTCTGATGTTCATCATAAAATTGATGCTCTATAGAGCGATTGATGAATATATGAGGTGTTTGATTTGAAAAAGGGCATTGCGCCGTTCATCGGTAAGGCGTTCGGCATATTACTCTGTGCAGCAATCTTAACATTCAATTATCTGGAACCCATGTCCTCCCTGCGCAAGCTGTCGGAGGATATTCACGTGCAAGCGGGCAAGTCCTATTCCCTGCCGTTAAAAGCAACCGACCTCTTTGTTATGTCTTCCGACGACGATTCGCTTGCCGTATCCCGCTATGAAGGCAACACGCTCGCCGAAGCGGTTGGCTCCGGTGGGCGTACCTCCCACCTGACCGTCCGCCTTTTTGGCGTCATCCCCGTGAAGCAGGTCAACATTCACGTCCGCGATCAAATTACGCTTGTGCCCGGCGGCACTTCGATTGGCGTCACGCTGCATACGCGCGGCGCTTTGGTTGTGGGCATCGCATCCATTACGCTTTCGGACGGGCAGGAATTAAGCCCTGCCGCTGCGGCAGGCATTCAGGCAGGCGACCTCATTGAAAAGGCAAACGGGATAGAGATAAAAGACGCGGAACACTTAAGGAAGATTTGCAACGAAAGCGAGGATAAGGTCAACCTTGCGATCGTCCGCGCCGGGCAGAGGATGAATGTGGAGTTGCGGCCCGCGCTTGATCCGGCAGAGGGCAAGTACCGCATGGGTATGTGGGTACGGGACAGCACTGCAGGCGTGGGTACCCTCTCCTTCTACGATCCTGCTTCGAAATGGTATGCGGCGCTTGGGCATGCCATTACCGACGTGGATACAAGGCAAAGCCTGACGGTGCGAGACGGCGAAATCGTGCAATCCAATATCGTGGATATCGTGCAGGGTGCGCAGGGGGAACCAGGCGAGCTGCGGGGTGAATTTGATCAGGCCAGCCTGCCGCTTGGCACAATCGAAACCAACAGCCAGTACGGCATATACGGGCGCATGTACAATGACTATTTGAACCCGCTTTTCCCGGAGGGACTGCCCATGGCTTTTCCTGAAGAAGTCAAGCTGGGGGCCGCTCAGCTTTTGACCACATTAAATAATGAGGGCATAAAAGCGTATTCCTGCAATGTGATCAAAATCAACCCGCAGGAAAGCCCCGCGCCAAAAGGCATGGTCATCGAAATCACCGACCCGGAACTTATGCAGATGACCGGCGGTATTGTGCAAGGCATGAGCGGTAGCCCGCTGGTTCAGAACGGCAAGCTGATAGGCGTTGTGACCCACGTTTTTATCAACGATCCTACAAAAGGATACTGTATGTATGCGCAATGGATGCAACAGCAGATAGCATAGTTGGAAATAATCTGGTATCATAAAGTAGGTCGGAGGTGATACGCACTTGATCAATCTACTTATTGCAGATGGAAGCGCCTCCATTTGCGAAGATATTGCACAATTTTGCCGCAATTATGATACCATACATGTGCTTCCCTATGTACACAACGGTAAAGATGTATTAACAACGCTCGCAACTGAGCGCGTGGATGTCCTTTTAATGGATATCGTAATGCCCATTTTGGACGGACTAAGCGTTTTAAACAGCATCCAGACCATGGAGGATGAAGATCGTCCCGCCGTATTTATACATACTGCTTTTCTGGACAACCGTCTTTTGCAGGAACTGCAGCAGCTACATGTGCTGTACTGCTTCGTCAAACCTATGGGGCCGGAATACATTGTACCACGTATCCTGCAGTTGACACGCGCTACGGAAGACCCGGAGCAGCTTTCCGCCATCCCGCCCGTAAAGCGCGTCAATGAGGAGCTGAGCGCACAGATCACCCGGCAGATACGCGCGGTGGGTATACCCGCGCATTTGAGAGGCTACCATTATCTAAGGAGCGCCATCCAATATTCCGTGGAAGCGAAAGACCCATCCTCCGTCGCAGTCACCAAAGATATTTACCCACATATATCCAAGCAATATAATACACGCCCCCCGTTGGTGGAGCGTGCGATACGAAACGCGATAGAGGTTGCCTGGGCAAGAGGCAACGCGCAAATACTGAACCAGTACTTTGGCTATACCATAGACGATCTTAAGGGCAAGCCCACCAACGCGGAATTTATCGCCATGATTGCAGATAGGGTACGCATGGACATTTCCGTCTGATTAGGAGCTGCGAGTAAGCGTATAGGACACTAGCTCACGAAGAAACCAAGCCCGTTCGCCAAGTGTCGTGAGCGCAGCGTGGGCCGAAGCTGCCGCCTCTTCCGCTTTTACCATTGCGCCTTCAAGCCCGAATACGGCAGGGAACGTCAGTTTCCCTGCTTTTTCATCTTTGCCCAAAGTTTTTCCCATGCTGCCTTTGTCGCCCGTGATATCTAATATATCATCCGTAATCTGGAACAGCAGCCCGTAGTGCGATCCAAATTCTCTTAAATAAGCAAGTATGTCTTCTACTGCGCCCGCGCAATACGCACCCGCTTCTACAGATGCAAGAAGCATCGCGGCGGTCTTGCCCCTGTGTATGGTTAGTAGCGTATTCTCATCCATCCTGCCGCTGCCTTCGTTTTGAAGGTCCAGAGCCTGCCCTGCCACCATGCCGGTTACGCCCGCACCCTTTGCCACGGCCTGCGCCGCCAGCACAAGCCTGGGGCCCGGACATGCTGCAATTTCTTTGAGCATCAGCTCAAATGCATAGGAAAGTAACGCGTCTCCGGCAAGGATTGCCTGCCCTTCGCCGAACACCTTGTGGTTGGTCAACCTGCCGCGGCGGTAGTCGTCGTTGTCCATGGCGGGAAGATCATCGTGTATCAATGAATACGTATGGATCATTTCAAGCGCGCACGCAAATGGCATGGCATCCTCCATGGATCCATTCAGCATCTCGCATACGGCTAAAGCGATGGTGGGGCGCAGGCGTTTCCCGCCTGCGAGTACACTATAGGACATGCTCTCTAATAGCTGCTTTGGGATATCCTCTGCTGCCAGATAGACAGAAAGGGCCTGATCCACAAGCGAAGCGTACTGCTTCTGCTGCTCCAAAAAGCTCATTGCCCGTCCTCCGGGCTATTCAGCGTAGTCAGCCGCCCTTCATAGGATTCTAAAAGCTGCATGCAGCGTTTGCCCAGCGCCGCACCGCGCTCGTAGAGAGAAACCATTTCCTCAAGAGGGATTTTCCCGCTTTCGAGCTTCTGGACGATCATTTCGAGTTCTTCCATCAACGCTTCAAAGGGTGCGTCCTGGGGTATGATTTGCTTCTCTGACATACTATTCTCCTTTTTGCAGCAGCTTTTCCACGGCAACTCGCTCGATGCGCGCCATAGCCGAACCATCGTTCATATGCAACACCACAGGCATACCACTGTCCATAGCGGAAGTATTGTGCAGAATATGCCCTTGTCCGTCAGTTACGATTGCATAGCCGCGGTCAAGCACCGCGCCCGGTGATAATGCGTTTATTCGGCTCAGCAGCCCTTCGGTTCCAGTACGCTGGCGCGTTAGGGCATTTTTGCCGCTTTCCTCCAACCTTTTTATAAAATGCTCCAGACGCTTGTGCTCCAGAGCGGCATGGTGCGACGTGACTGAAAACCCTCGCCCGCGCAGCAAAAGCGTTACACGCTCCCTCTTAACAATGAGGCTGCGGTTGAGTGCCCGAAGCAGGCGTTCCGAGAACAGTTCGTCTACCCGCTGCAGCAGCGCGTCATAGGCGGGAACGGCAAGTTCGGCCGCCGCTGAGGGCGTCGGGGCTCTGAGGTCTGCCGTAAAATCGCAAAGCGTGATATCCGTCTCATGGCCTACTGCAGAGATGACCGGGACACGGCTTTCAAACACAGCCTTGACTACTTCCGGCTCATTGAAAGCCCAAAGGTCCTCCATACTACCGCCGCCTCGCCCTACGATGAGCACGCTTATTCCGCCATGCGCGTTCAGTCTGCGGATACCTTTTGCGATATCCGCCGCGGCCCCCGCTCCCTGCACAAGCACCGGGCAAACGACGACGTCCATAGCGGAGAACCTGCGACGTATGATCTGCAGAATATCTTGTAGCGCCGCGCCCGTGCCCGAGGTAACGACGCCTACCTTTTCAGGCAGAAACGGAATGGGGCGTTTCCTTGCCGTGTCAAAGTACCCCATGGCCTCCAATTTGGTCTTTAACAGCAAAAAACGCTGATAGAGTTCCCCTTCCCCGTCCTTTTGCATGGCCTGAACATAAAGCTGGAACTGACCGTCCTTGGTATACAGCGAAGCATAGCCATCCAAGACAACCTTCATACCGTCTTGTGGCTGGAAGCTCACAGACATGGCCGCGGAACGAAACATGACGCAGCGAAGTACCGCGTTTTCATCCTTCAATTGAAAATACATGTGGCCCGAGCTGTGGCGCTTGAAGCCGGAAAGCTCCCCCTGCACCCGAAGCGCGCGCAAAACCGGGTCGCCATTCAAAAGGTTGCCGACATATTCGTTAAGCTGCGTTACCGTCAGTATCCGCTGCTGCATTTAAAAACCGGCCAGCTGCTCGGCCGCCTCCACGGTATTGCGCATCAACATGGCGATTGTCATGGGGCCGACGCCACCGGGAACGGGGGTAAGATGCCCCGCAACTTCCATTGCCTCATCAAAAGCCACATCCCCGCACAGCTTGCCATCTACACGGCTGGTGCCGACATCGATTACCACAGCGCCCGGCTTTATCATATCGCCCGTAACCATGTGGGGCTTTCCAATGGCGCACACCAAAATATCAGCCTGCCTGGTCAATGCGGCAAGGCCCTTTGTTCGAGAGTGGCAAATGGTCACGGTCGCGTCATGATGCATCAGGAGTATAGCGGCAGGCTTACCCACGATATCGCTACGGCCGATTACCACCGCATGTTTGCCCTTTATTTCAGTGCCGGTGCTTTTGATGAGGTCGATTACACCGTTGGGCGTACAGGGTATCATGCAGGGCTCCTTTTGTAATAGCTTGCCCGCGTTGACAGGATGAAGCCCGTCAACATCCTTTTCTGGCGATATGGCAGAGGCCACTGCGGAAGGATCAATCTGCTTGGGCAACGGCAGCTGGACGAGTATGCCGTGTATCGACGGGTCGCCGTTGAGCGCCCGGATACGTTCGAGCAGTTCCTGTTCCGAGGTTTCTGCCGGCAGTCGATGTACGACGCCGTTCATACCTAACGAGGCCGCCATGCGCTCCTTGCTGGCCACATAACTTTCCGAAGCGGGATCGTTGCCCACCAGCACTACGCATAGCCCGGGGGTTACGCCTGCCTGTTTCAACCGCTCTATGCGGGCTGAAAGCGCCTCGCGCGTAACAGCGGCGACCGCTTTTCCATCAATCAGCTTTGCTTTTTCCATATCTCTCCCCTTTTTCCATTACCGGTCAGTCACTCTGCATTACTATCCTTTGCATGTAGCGCTCACGTAACCGCATATCGCTTAAAAGCGCGGGCTAAGTCGCATACCCCATGCCTCTGAATAATGCGGAGCGATTGCAAGCGCCCTACTTCCCCCAAATGAACACGAAGCATCGTCCTTTTTCTGAAAAGACGATGCCCGAATGCCTATGCAGGCGTTGGGGGTATAACCGCCCATATCCATTCCCGGATACGGCGCTTTTTCCCGGCTCACCTGTCCCTCTCTTTACACATGTTCGAGTTGTTTCGAGAGCGTCCCTAAAATACCGTTGATATAGGCCGGGGATTTATCCCCTGCGAAGCGCTTTGCGAGCTCCACAGCCTCGTTTATGGAAACGCTGTGCGGAATATCCTGTCGATGCATCATTTCATAAAGCGCAATCCGCAGTATGCAAAGATCCACCTTGGGCATGCGGCCCACCGTCCACCCTATGGCGTTGCTGCCAATCAGCGCGTCGATCTGCTCGGTGCTCGCCTCAATGCCTGCAACCAGGTTATCCGCAAACTCGATATCTTCCTGTGGGGGCTCGTCCTCTATCCCGGTCTGCTCCAAAATGCAGCGGTAATTATTCTCCCCGCCAAGCATCCGGGCAAACATCAGTTTCATTGCAACTTCTCGTGCGATCTTTCTGCTCATAAGCAGGCATTATCCTCCCCGGTTCGCTCTTTATCTCCTGGGCAAAATGCGATCCAGAAAGGTTTTTACCATTTCCCATCCGCCTTTGTCCATCAGGCTCCCTACCACAAAGCATACGCCCACCACAATAATCAACAGCAATGTCCGCCAGAAGTTGATGGTAAGTATCAGTATGCCGATCAAAAGGCCCAGCGCAACGAGCCATATCGTCCATCTGTGTTCGGTAAAAAACACAAGCAGTCTCTCTTTCCATCCGGGCATTGGCTTTTACCTCATTCCCGCGCTATTCCACGCGGCTTTTCGGATTGCTGGAAGTATCTTCAACCAGTATACCGATTTCGCGCACATTGATGCCGGAGTTCTTTTCCACGTATTCCTTGAGCGTTTTCTGCAGCTCAGCGGAAAGTGTGGGGATGTCCGTATCCGGCATAAGGGCGAGGCGGACGCTCAATGTGATGCCGCCTTCACGTACGGCGCGTACGCAGCTGACCACGTTGCGGATGCGGTTATTGGCGCGGCAATGCTTTTGCACCATGCTGTCGATAGCCGAAAGCGTGATGAACGTCGCCCCAAGCTCCGTAGCCTGTACCAGCGTGGAGGTGGGCTGCGCCTCTTTCTTTCCGCCGCTTCCCGCAAACATTAGCCGCACCGTGATTATGAATATCACCAGACCTGAGGAAGCAAGTATAACGGCGTTATTGACGCCCCAATATAGCACGTCCACAAACGCTTTGACATTGGCAACCGGAATAATGCGGGCCGCGAGCACTATGAGCAGCAGCGATAGAACGAGCGTTACGATCAGAAGCAGCGCCAAGAGTATCCGATCAAAGAGCTTTGCCTTCATATGTATATCTCCTGCTAAATAGCCACAGCTTTCGTAGTATTTTGCGAGCCAGGCGGATTATGGGACCGTCCCTCAACGCAATGAAGCGGATCGGGACAGCCCCGGCAATCATTCGAAGCGAGTTCTATCTGACGCGGGGCGGATCAACCGGCTTGGGTTCCTTTTCCGGTTTTTCCTTCTTGTGTTTCTCTTCGTGCGCGGGTTCCTCGGTTTCAAAGCTGACCGCCTGTACATAGACGTTTGCTTCCACAACACGAAGACCCGTCATGGTTTCTACTGCACCGCGGATGGCCTGCTGGATATTGGAGCATACATCCTGAATGCGAAACCCATATTTGATGATAACGCTTACATCGATGGCGGTTTCTTCCGTACCAACCTCGACCTTGACGCCCTTTGTCAGATTCTTGCGGCCCAGCATTTCAGTAATGCCTTCCACCATGCCGCCGCTCATGCCCGCAACGCCGGGTACATCCGCGGCCGCAAGCGCCGCAATCGTCGCGATTACATCCGATGCAAATACAATTTTACCGCCTTCGCCGCCTTTGACTACGGGCATGATCTCGTTGCTGTTATCCATAGAGCGAACCTCCTCTTCCATTGCATCTCCGGCACTGTTTGATGCGCATCCGGTCTTTCTATTATAGCAGATGCAATTATGAATGCAAACAAAGGGTTCCATAAAATTGGCGCATATGCCGTGTCCTTCCGCATTTTACCCTGCAGAAGGATATATTTTTACGTTTTGCGCATCCATCTCGGTTTCACTATATACAATGTCGAGTATCTGGGCGGCCTGCTTGGCATCTATTTTCTCCGCCTTGATGACGACATTGACGCTGTCTTCCGTTACCATCACCGCCGCATCGGCAAAACCCTTGGCTTTGATGAGGCTTTCAATATTGCGCTCCTTTTCCATACTATCCACGATGGCGAGTTTTTGCTGCTGCGCGTCGGCAAGTGTTTCCGCGTCAGTATCCTCGTTCAAAATGATCGCGTCCAGCCACTCTACTTCCTCTGCGCGGTCGGTTTCCCGGTCCGCACGGAAAACCTCGTAATAGTCCTCCGTATCATTGCCCGTACTTGTAATCTTCACCTGGTCCGTTCCGCCCGGCGAATTGACATCTTTGACATTCTGATTCCCGGCGGCGTTCAGCCTGATGTTGATAAATACCGCCACTACAAGCAACACAACCAAACCAATGAGTACCCCGTATTTCTTTTTCATACCGCTTCCCCTTTCCAACGCTTATTCTTTTTCAGATTGTTTGTTTGAATCGCCCAACGCAAACACCTCGATGCTTGACGCGGGTACGTTGAGCACGGTCTGTACCGCGCGCTGCAAATCCATGCGCACAGCGACTTTGTCCGCCCCTTCGGCCACCACGATCACGCCGCGCACGGCGGGCTGTTTTTCTGTGATCACGATCGGTTCCGTACCATTGTTGCCGGAGACGGTGGCTGGTTTCTGGGATTCCGTTCTCTGTTCCACCGTGCTCTCTTTTTCGTTATCTACGGTTTCGGAACGATTGGTGTTGGTATCCGTATTCATGGCGGTCACGATCTCCGGCCCGGTTTCATAGGTGATCATGACCTCTACGCGGCCCGCGCCGCGGATGCTCGATAATACCGCTTCGAGTCGCTCCTCCACTTCCAGCTCCGATTGAGCTGTATGCTGGGTATTCTCGGCGGGTTCGGCCGAAGACGGCTTTTCCTCGGGGAACAGTGTTGTAACGTACAGCAGTACGATCAGCAGCGCAAGGCCGATGTACACCGCCATTTCCAGCTTTTTATTTACTTTGAGCACAGCGGCTATGCGCGCGAAAATACCATTCTCCGCTTTTGTCCTTTTCTTGTTGTCCAACGCTGTTTCCTCCTTCTTGGTGGGGCGGTTTTATTCTTATTAGCTTAGGTCATCTACTCCGCCTGCTCCAGGCTTTGCTCATAATACTTGCGCAAAAGCTCCTCATACGAAGGCCCCGGCACCGGTGTAAACTGCGGCAATTCCTCCATTTGAAACAATTCGGCGGATGGAGCCGACGTAACAAGCCGGACGATGGGCGCCGATACGGAAAGTAAAAACACAAGCCCCAGCGCAAACAGAACGGTCTTTTTGAGCTTCCCCTGCGGGACAAGCACCTCAAGCAATGTGATGACCACCGCCATACCGGCGATGAGCAGCGTGATTTGGTAGAGGAAAGTCTGCATATTCCCCTCCTAGCCGATTGCAGCGTTGCCCGCGCCCATGATAAGCCCCACCGTAATCATGAACATAACGCTTAACGACGCTGCAGCCGCGAACAAATAGGTGAGTACCTCTCCGATGGAAGCGAGCATTTTGGGAATGCGCGGCTCCGCAATCGGCTCGCAAATTGCTGCAGCAAGCCGGAAGGATAGCATACCGACTACGATGCGCGTGAGTGGAACAAGCACGATCCCAAAAGCGATCAATATGGCGGTGACCCCCACCGCGTTTTTCACCAATACCGCACAACCCAGTACCGTATCCACCGTGCCGGAAACCATGCCGCCCACAATGGGCACCATTTTGTCCAGCGCGAATTTCGCGGTGCGCACGGAGACACCGTCGAACGAACCCGCTGTTAACCCCTGAAGAGACGTCACGCCGAAGTACAGCGTGGAAATCAGCCCGATCATCCACTTGGCCACGGTCTTGCTGAGGTTGAACAACTGCCCAAGCTGCACCTTGCCCGTAATATTATTGAGCATGCCCAGCACCCCGCCCGTAAGTATGATGGGAAGCACTACATTCTGCAGCGCCACCGATACGCCGCTGCAAAGCATGGTCATGGCGGGCTGGAATATGCCTGCGGAAGCGATGCCGCCTGCGGCTGTGAGCAGCGTAAGAAGCGCCGGAAAGGCAAGCTCCACAAATGTGGATGTACGTTCTATTGTTTCCCGAGCGATATCCGCAAGGGAAAGGAACGATACCATCGCCACGCCGATCGCAAAGCACTGGCATACAAACGCCGCTACTTCGTTCACCCCGCTCATGCCCGCCTCGCTCATGGCCCGTAAGAACCCGCTCAACACGGCGATTGCAAGCAGAGTAATGATCATGGGCAGCACATCAGGCAATATGGCCTTTAGGAGGTTCGCCAGCGTATCCTGTACCGTAGCGCCCAAAAACTCCCCTTCCCCCAGTGCATACCCGCTGATCAGGGCATAGAGGTCCTTGCCGCCCCAAAGCGACTTGACGTCCTCCGGCAAGGCGGCATAGGTCTCGTTCCAACTGCCAATGTCAGCGCTGTCAATCGCGCCCTGTACGCCGTCCAGAATTTCCTGCGAGGGCTGCGCCAGAGCAGTGGCGGGAGCAAACAGCAGCGCCAGTATGAGAACGGCCAATACGGCTAAACGCTTTTTCATGCGCCGCCTGCCGGAATCAAGGAGGCCACCATATCCAGCAGCGAAAGCGCCGCCGGAAGCGCTGCGGCAAGTATCATGACGCGCCCACCTAGCTCCACTTTGGAGGCGAGCGCCGATTCTCCCGCGTCTTTACAGATTTCCCCCGCGAATTGCGCAATGTACGCGATGCCTATGATCTTAATTAAAAGCCCGATATACGTTGTGTCTATGCCATACCGCTCGGATATCGCCAGTATGCTTTCCAGTATGCCACTCGTTTGCAACACGATATAAACAAGCAGCATCACACCCGAAACGATGCCAACCTGCATTGCCATTTCCGGCCGGTGCGCGCGTATCAACACAACCACGGACGCCGCAAGCAGCGCGAATATGGCGATTTTGAATACTGCCATAAGCCCCTCCTTCGTAACTGGAAGCTAGTAAAGCTGGAATACCTGGCGCACGCTTTCAAACAGATCGCCTATCATATCCAGCATCATTAAGAGTCCGATCACCAGGCCGACGATTGCTGCGATTGTCGCCATTTCATCCCGGCCACTCTGTTTTAAAAGCTGAGCGATCACCGCCACCAAAATACCCACGCCTGCGATTTTAAACAGTATATCGATGCTCATCGTGTTCCCCTCTCTAAGCTACCATAGTAAAATCGCAACGGCGATCCCGCTCAATATGCCCACGGAACGGTACATGCGCCCCTTGCTTGTGTAAATGCTTTCCGCCTCTTTGAGTACCGCCCCCAGGCGGTGCTGTACAAGCGCCGCATTTCTGGCCTGGGTATCCCGGTCACTTCCGCCCAGGGTCTCCGCGTATTCCTCCAATATGGCAAGCTCCTCCGCTTGAAGCGAAGCGAACCCCGCATCTTGTTCACGTGCGTCATCCATTGCGCGCTTCCAAGCGGAGGGGACGTTATCGTCAGTTTTCAAATAGCCTGCGAACGCATCAAAAAATGCAGCGGTCTCCTCCGTTTTCGCCTTTCGAGCAAGCGCCCGAAGCGGCTGTGCGGTATAATCCATCCAAAGGGAAAGCCTGTGAAGCGCGTCCGTCATCAGACGCAACGTATCCTTCCTAAGGCGAAGGGTGGAGGAGGCGCGCACGCCAATGAACGCGCAGCCCGCAAATACGCTTAGCATGGCGATTGCATGGAGCATACCCTTCCCCTCCCCTGTAAGGGCAGCGCCTTTAGAGCGCCATCCCATATTCCTGTCACGCACCCCACGCGCCCTTCTTCCCGTCCTAAAAGCACCACGCGTTCAAACACGCCGCTTTCAATCAACTCCATCAGCGCGCGCCGTTTGGATAAGGAAGCAATATCCCTTACATGCGCGCTCGCAATGGTAATAACCCCGCAGTAGGCCGCCTCCTGCACGGCGTCCGCTTCCGCTTTTGCGCCCAATTCATCCGTTACGATCACCTCCGGCGAAAGCACACGGACAGCGAGGCGTATCCCCTCGCACTTTGGAAAACCAGAAAGCACATCCGTACGCGGCCCAAGCGTCAACTGTGCCATTCCCCGCACCGCGCCCGCAATCTCCATGCGTTCATCAACCACGCAGACGCGCTGCGGTAAAGCGCCGTTAAGGCCCGCGGAAAGCTGACGGACAATATCGCGTAACATCGTCGTCTTTCCGCAGCCTGGAGGGGAAATAATGAGCGCAGAACAAGGCGTCCCATCCCGCCTTAGTAAAAGTGGCATGATCCCATCCGCGGCGCCCGGGCAGGCGCGCGCAATGCGGATGTTGAGCGAAGTAATATCCGTCTGCGCCACAGCCTGCCCCTGCTTTACGACTGCTTTGCCGCATAAGCCCATGCGGTAGCCGCCGGGCAACGTGATAAAGCCGTTTTTAAGTTCCTCTTCCCAGGCGTAAATGGAGTGCTCGCAAGCGCGCTCAAGTATCCCCGCGCAATCCGAGACGCTGGGCACGGCCTGTAGCAAACGCTCATAACCGCTGCAGCAAAGCTGGAGCGGCTGCCCGGCACGGATGCGGATTTCCTCAAGCGGCAGCGTATCGTCGACTTTTTGAAGCTCCTGCTGTAGCCTTACTGGAAAGAGAGGCAGAAGTGACGCTTTCCAGTTTTCCTTGTTGTATCTCCCTTTGTTTTCCATTTGCAGCATGTCCCCCTTTGCTCAAAGTGTATGTATGGGGGTACCATTTCAGAATGATTTTTTCTCCCAACCAACGGCTGCTGCAACAAAGCGGATATGCAGGTTTTCCTTGTTTTTGTCGAAAATATAATGTACACTTTATTAGGAAAATCAAATTGACATACGTGTATGTGCGTTTCATATTTTGATTTTAGAGAGGCATAAATGTCTAATATTTTTGATACGAAAGATCACCATTCGCTCAGTGCCAAGGTGTTCAAATATATTCGCGACGGCATCATTGAGGGCCGTTACCAGTCCGGGGATTACCTGGTGGAAACAAAGCTCGCCGAAGAGCTGGGCGTAAGCCGCACCCCTATACGCGAGGCGCTCAAGCAGCTTGAACTCGAGGATCTTGCAGAAGCCATCCCCAACCGAGGCGTTATCGTAAAAGGCATTTCCTCGGAGGATATCACCGATATTTTCACCATCCGCCTTCAGCTGGAAGGCTTGGCGGCGTTTTGGGCAGCGCAGCGCATCCGCCAGCAGCAGCTGGATCAGCTTGGGGAACTTGTGGAGCTGATGGAACTATACACCCGCCGCAACGATTCAGTGAACCTTGCACGCCTTGATTCCGAGTTTCATGAAATCATATTCACAGCAAGCAACTCCCGTACGCTCAGGCACATATTGGTCTCCCTTCACCAGAACGCGCAGCGCGCGAGAAAAAGCTCCCTGATGTCCCCCGGACGGACGCCAAAATCGCTTGAAGAGCATAAGGAGATTTATGATGCCCTTTGCGCCCGCGACGCAGGGCGCGCCAAGCTCTGTATGGAACAGCACATTATGACCGCTGCACATTCCTATCCGGCGGAAGAATGAGCGTTGCGGGCGGTGCCCGCATTTTTATTTTTGGTTACTTTAATCAACAGAAAAGGCGGTGGCTGTGATGGCAAACGTTGAAGTGACCGGCGAACTGCATTCAAGCGGTGGGCCGGGTACGTTTTACCTGGGCCGTTCGGAGGAACTGCTCGCACGGCTGCTCAAACATCATGCAAACGCCGTACAGCTGATTTATTTGGACCCCCCCTTTGGCACTGGGGACCTCTTTCGCATGCAGATCGGCAGGGCAAACATAGAGCGCCCCGCTTATTCGGATGTGTTGACCGGTGAAAAATACCTAGATTTCCTGCGCCCCATGCTCATAGGATGCAGGGAGCTATTAAACGCAACGGGTTCTCTTTACCTGCATGTGGATTACCGCATGGCGGCGCCGCTGAAGTTGATGCTGGATGGGATATTCGGCGAAAAGAACTTTATGAACGAAATCATCTGGATGTACCGCTCCGGCGGGCGCAGCACCCGGCACTTTTCCCGCAAACACGATACCATATTGTTTTACCGCAAGTCCCGCAACTGCTATTTTGATATTGAGGCGGCGGGAATCCCGCGCGGGCCGGAACGGCGCAACCATATGAAGCGAAGCATAGACGAAAAAGGGCGCGTCACCTATTCCATACGCTCCGGAGGCAAGCTGTACCATTACCACGAGGATACACTTGTATACCCCAGCGACGTCTGGACGGACATTGAGCACCTGCACCAGCGGGACCCTGAGCGCAACGGGTATGCTACCCAGAAGCCGGAAGCGCTTTTGAAGCGTATCGTCTCCGTTTCCTCCCGCCCGGGGGATTTGGTGGCGGACTTGTTTTCCGGCAGTGGCACCACCGCGGCGGTCGCCGCGCAGATGCACCGCCGGTTTCTGGTTTGCGACAGCTCGCCCTTCGCCCTGTACGCACTGCGCAAACGGCTGACATCACTTTTTAACCCGGTCAGCCTATTGGAAGCGGCGCAGCCTTTGGAACTCTTCTTTCCCGCCTCCACACCCAATGCGACGGTCGCCGCATCCTATACAGAACGCGCGGACAGTCATTCATGTGCGGTTCAAAAGTATGAGGCTGATGGCTCGTCCCCACTCGTTTACTGCGCGCTGGGCCAAGTGACCAACGGTATATTCCACCCCTCCGCCTCTACCTATACGCCCATACTTCCGCTTACGCTCTCCACGCCTGCTTCCTTTGGAAGGCCTGTGCTACAGACAGTAGATGCGGAGGGACGGCAGGGGTTTTGGGCACCGGAGAAAACGCTGCTTTAATCCCCTTCAGAAAAAGCTTAATTCCCTATGTTCATACAAAAAGCCGGTTCCTTTATTTGAAAAGGAATCGGCCTTCTTTTTGCGATATGCCGTAATACGGCTTTCTTTTTACTCCAAAAAATCCTTAAGCTTCTTGCTGCGGCTGGGGTGACGAAGTTTTCTTAATGCCTTTGCTTCGATCTGGCGGATGCGCTCCCTCGTTACCGCGAACTCACGTCCCACTTCCTCAAGGGTTCTCGCCTTGCCGTCGTCGAGGCCGAAACGCAGGCGAAGCACTTTTTCTTCGCGGGTGGTGAGCGTATCCAGTACGTCCATGAGCTGTTCTTTCAGGAGGGTGCCCGCAACCACTTCTGCAGGCGCTGGTGCGTCATCGTCCGGAATAAAGTCTCCCAAGTGGCTATCTTCCTCCTCGCCGATGGGAGTTTCCAAAGAAACCGGCTCCTGCGCGATTTTGATGATCTCGCGAACCTTTTCCTCCGTAATGCCCATTTCCTTTGCGATCTCATCGGGCCTCGGGTCGCGCCCGTACTCCTGCAGCAGCTGGCGGTTGACGCGGATCAATTTGTTGATGGTTTCCACCATGTGGACGGGAATGCGGATGGTACGCGCCTGATCGGCGATGGCCCTTGTGATCGCCTGTCTGATCCACCAGGTAGCATAGGTGGAAAATTTATAGCCCTTGCGGTAATCGAATTTCTCTACGGCTTTAATTAAGCCGAGGTTGCCTTCCTGAATGAGGTCAAGAAAGAGCATGCCGCGTCCGACATACCGCTTTGCAATGGAAACCACCAACCTCAGGTTCGCCTCCGCAAGCTGCTGCTTGGCGTCCTGATCCCCCTCCGCCATGCGCTGGGCGATTTCGACTTCCTCCACGGCGGTCAAAAGCGGAACCTTGCCGATCTCCTTTAGGTACATGCGTACCGGGTCATCGATGTTGAGGCCTTCGGATACCGCTAGCTCCGTTTCAATGGCCGCGATCTCCTCGTTGATATCCGCGGGAAGCTCCACATCCTCCACGACGTCGATGTTGAGCGCCTCGATTCGGTCGTAAACTCCTTCGACCTGTTCCTGATCCATTTCCTGCTCTTCCAAGGCGTCCATGATTTCCTTATATGTCAGGACGCCCTTGGATTTGCCTTTTTCCAACAGATCGTTGATTTTTTTCATGCGGGGCTCTTTGTTTTCCAAAGAATATCCCCTCCTTCTTCCCTTATTCTATTGCTGCAAGTCCAGTTTTTTGCACTTGCTGTCCAGCTCATTCATCCGCCGTGTAAGCGCAAGTTTTTCTTCAATGGGCACATTGTCACCCATAGAACGCGCTTTTAGTTCCGCGAACTCTTCCCTCGTATCCAACAGCTTCAAGCGAATAATACTGTCTTTCGCCAGTTTTTCCGGGTCCGCCATGGCGGCTTCCGTCTCCAGTGCACCGGAAATCTGCTGGGCCTCCTCCGGCGTAAACGCGCTCAGCATCAGCGCGATATCCGGCTTACTGCTTTCCGCATAAGCGGAAAGCAACCCCTGGGCCACCAT
>JAEYSE010000106.1 GCA_023435025.1 Bacillota bacterium | reverse complement strand
ATCATTGAATTGCATTAATAGAAAAGCCCGCGCCGGGTTTCGGGACCCGGCGCGGCATTATCGCATACTTCAGTTCTTTTTGCCTGAGATTTCGTTCCCCAAGCGGGCAAGGAAATCTTCAAGGGACATTGTGCCAAGGTCGCCCTCGCTGCGGGAACGGACGGCCACCAAATTCTGCTCGGCTTCCTTATCGCCAATTACCAGCATGTAGGGCACTTTCTGCATTTGCGCTTCTCGGATCTTGAAGCCGATCTTCTCGTTTCTTAAATCCGCCTCCGCGCGTATGCCTTTTTCACGCAGCCGGTCTCTTAGCTCGCTCGCCCGTTCGCTCACGCGGTCGGTGATTGTGAGCACCTTGACCTGGACGGGGGAGAGCCACGCAGGGAACGCGCCTGCACAGTGCTCGGTAAGCACCGCGATAAACCGCTCAATGGAGCCGTACACAACCGTATGGATCATGACCGGGCGGTGCTTCTCATTGTCCGCGCCCACATAAGTGAGGTCAAAGCGTTCAGGCATCTGGAAATCAAGCTGTATGGTTCCGCACTGCCAGGTACGGCCAATGGCGTCCTCAAGATGGAAGTCGATCTTCGGGCCATAGAACGCGCCGTCGCCCTCGTTTACTTTATAAGGGAGGCCGCTGGCGTCAAGCGCCGCACGCAGGCCTTCGGTAGCGGTTTCCCACTGTTCGTCGGAGCCCATGCTGTTTTCCGGCCTGGTGGAAAGCTCCACGCTGTATTTAAAGCCAAACGTATCGTAGAAGAACTGGAACTTTTCAATCACACCCAGTAGTTCGGGCTTAATCTGCTCCGGCGTCATGAATATATGCGCGTCGTCCTGCGTGAAGCACCTGACACGCATCAGGCCGTGCAGCGCGCCGGAAAGCTCATGCCGGTGCACAAGGCCCAATTCCGCCAGGCGTTCGGGCAGGTCGCGGTAGGAGTAGATCTTACGCTTGTAGGTCAGTATTGCCCCCGGGCAGTTCATGGGCTTCACCGCGTAATCCGCGTCGTCTATCTTGGTGAAGTACATGTTGTTCTGATAATGGTCCCAGTGGCCGGACCTGAGCCACAGGTCGCGGTTCAAAATGATGGGCGTGCGGATTTCCTTGTACCCACGCCTGTGGTGCTCAAAGCGCCAGAAGTCCTCCAGGCCGTTTCGCAGAATCATACCGTTGGGGTAGAAGAACGGGAAGCCCGGGCCTTCGTCGTGGATGTCAAACAGGTCGAGTTCGCGGCCCAGTTTGCGGTGGTCGCGCTTTTTTGCTTCCTCCATACGGAACAGGTATTCGTCGAGATCCGCCTTCTTTTCAAACGCGGTACCATAAATACGCTGGAGCATCTTGTTTTTTTCACTGCCGCGCCAGTATGCGCCGGCCAGGCTCATCAGCTTGAAGTTTTTCACCTTGCCGGTGCTTTGCATATGCGGGCCCGCGCAAAGGTCTACAAAGTCGCCCTGCTTGTAGAAGCTGATAATGCTGTCTTCGGGGAGATCACGGATCAGCTCTACCTTGTACGGCTCATTCATTTCCTGCATGTAGGAAATGGCTTCCGTACGGGGTAGCTCAAACCGCTCCAACTTGAAGTCCTCTTTGGAGATGCGTTCCATCTCCGCCTCGATCTTTGCAAGATCATCTGCGGAGAACGGCTCAGGCTTATCAAAATCATAGTAAAAGCCGTTGTCTATCGCGGGGCCGATGGCGAGCGTCACATCCGGGAACAGGCGTTTGACGGCCTGCGCCAGAATATGCGAAGCGGTATGGCGGTAACCCCAGCGGCCGCCCTCCTCGTTCCAACTCAAAAACTTAACGGTATGGTCACCTTCTATTGGGCGGAAGGCGTCATACAGTTTGCCGTCCAGCTCACATACAAGGGTCGCCTTGGCGAGGCGGGGGCTGATATCCGCTGCGATCTGCAGCGCCGTTGTGCCATTCGCGTATTCGCGCGCGCTTCCGTCCGGGAACGTGATTTTCATAAAGATTCCTCCTAATTTGCTGTCTGTTCATAAAAAAAGTCCCCTGACAATTCTGCCAAGGGACGGGCTTACAATTCCCGCGGTTCCACCCTAGTTGTATAAACCACTCGTTTAGCGGATACCGGCGCAACCCGTCATGATCGTCTGGGTGGTCTTCCCGTCCTACAGGCAGGATGCGCTTACAGCCGGGGCGCTTCCTCTCTAAATGCCCTGAGATAGGCGGTACTCTTCCAAAGTCATCTCATACTGCGTATTATATACCCGCCCTTTTGTTCCGTCAACCAAAAGCAAAAAAGGATATCGGGGAAAAATCGGCGTTTAGCGTCAGGCTTGGGCAAACGCGGCGGCAAGCTTTTGGTAAAGCGCCGGGTTTTCCACTGAAAGCCTCTACGCAAACTCCGGTTTTTTAGGTGAATTTGCTGATCAGGATCTTTTGTGCCAGTTTGTCGGTCAAAAAGCTTGTCAGCGCAATGATACCCGCGCCACCGCCGCCAAGCAGGAGGAGCGGCAGTATTACAAATTCGCCTTCATTGATTGCGCCAATGAGCAAAGTCATGCCCGCAACTATCGCCAGATATCCAACGATGCGGCCGAGTACGTTAAGTATGGTGGCGAAGCGGGCGTACGATAAATCGATAGCTTGGCCTCCCTTTGTATTACTTGCAGCATAGGGAATATAAAAAAGACAACGAAAAAGTACTCCCTCAGCACGCTTTTGGATGTTCCAGCATGCGAGCCGAGAGAGCCTCCTGCAATTCATTTTATGCTATCTTACAAACCGTACCCGCCCCGCGAATACGCGCGCCAGCATTTCAGTCAATTCTGAATCCTGCTCGCGGGAAAGGTCGTAAACCGTCAGGCGCTCGGGCGCAAGGTCTACCAGCATGCTGATCAGCCGGTCCGGGTCGGCGGCCGCGTCATAATCAATGCGGGCGTCGCTTTCGTCGGTCAGCGTGCAGGAACCGTCTGGGTGCAGTAAAAGGGAGACTTCACGTACCCTGGTCGGTTTCACCTGCACAAATGCGCGCAACACGCCCATCAGCTCCAGATATTCTTTTTCCAGCAGCAGCTCTTCAGATGCGCTCTGTACGCACAGCCTCCAGGAGTTCATGGTGTCCGGCATGCGAAAGCGCATGTACCCCGAAAGGTGCAGGCTTTCTTCCTCTTCCAAATAGCTCTTGATGGCGCGGCGTACGGCGCCCGGGCGCTCCACCCTCCGAGCGCAGCGTATGGCGTCCGAAAGCACCGCCTGCTTTTCCACCAGCGTCAGTGGAAGGCGGTTAGTCAGTTTTGCAAGCTCATACTGGCAGAGATCGCGGCACAACAGCAGCGCGAGCGCAATGGAAAGTGCGTCCAGTCCGCCGGGATCGTCTAGCTCCGCAATTACGCTTTGTCCATCGGGCTCAAGCGTAAAAGTGTGGGCGGTCTGGTTTAGCCTACGTTCCAGCAGACGTTTGACGTCTACTTCATATTCTCCTATTTCAATCCTGCGCGTAAGCACATGATCACTCTCCTTGGGAGGCCGGGATAACCGGCATACCCCATACTATGCAAAAAACAGAAAAAAAGATTCAGCTTGGTGAAACGCGCGTTTCGGGGGCGTTTCTGCTGTTTCTTTATCTAGTATGGCTGAGAGCAAATTTGCTTATCGAAGGGAACAGACAGCAAATGTTGACATGGCGTGCGCTTCCAATTTTGCAATCGCTGTCCTAGGGACTTTTCGGCGAATTTAAGGCGCAGTCGAAACTGCGCCTTAAGAAAAAATAATAGAATCGTGAAAATTTATCCCAGTGCAACGCATTCCGTTTTGCGGAAGCAGTCATTCGTGTGGTCGTTCACGATACCCGTGGCCTGCAGGTGCGCGTATGCGATTGTAGAGCCAAAGAAGCGCATGCCGCGCTTTTTTAAATCCTTGCTCACCGCGTCGGAAAGCGGCGTGGTGGCGGGCACATCCTTGAGTGATTCGTAGTCGCCCACAACGGGCTTCCCGCCCACAAAGCCCCAAATGTAGTTGTCAAAGCTCCCGAACTCGCGCTGAATATCCAAAAACACCCGGGCGTTTGTAATGGAGGACTCTATTTTCTTGCGGTTGCGGATAATCCCCGCGTCCTGAAGCAAAGCCTCCACCTTTACTTCGTCATATTGCGCGACCTTTTCCGGGTCAAAGCCGTCGTACGCTTTGCGGTAATTTTCCCGCTTTTTAAGTATGGTGTACCAATTCAGGCCCGCCTGCGCGGATTCAAGCACGAGGAACTCAAAATGCTTTTTGTCATCGTGTACGGGTACGCCCCATTCTTCGTCGTGATAGCGGATATACGGTTCGTCCGTTGTGCACCAATCGCAGCGTTGCAAAGTATACTCCCCCTATCCAGTTTTCTTTTGTATAAAAGCGGAGCCGCTGTTGCAAAAAAGCAGAAGCGGCTCCACATTTATTACATCTTTTCGGGTTCTGTGATTTCGCCTTCATCCACGATTTCAATGGACTTGATGCGCATATCGCTCTTGGGACGGTCCCGCATATCCGTGGGGGTGGAGGCGATCTCATCCACCACTTCAATGCCGCTTATCACTTTGCCAAATGCGGCGTACTGTCCGTCCAGATGCGGGGAGTCCTTGTGCATAATAAAGAACTGAGAGCCCGCGGAGTTCGGGTTTCCCGCGCGCGCCATGGAGATTACGCCCCGCGCGTGTCTAAGTGGGTTCTTGTGGCCGTTGGACGCGAACTCACCCTTTATGCCGTAACCGGGGCCGCCCATACCGGTGCCTTCCGGGCAACCGCCCTGAATCATAAAGCCGGGTATGACGCGGTGAAATATGAGCCCATTGTAAAAGCCCTTGTCCGCAAGGTGCAAAAAGTTCTTTACCGTGTTGGGGGCAGCCTCGCGGTTCAGTTCGAGCTCGATTTTGCCGCCGTTTTCCATTGTGATGATAATCATACTACTCCTCCTAATCAACTTAAACAGGGAGCCATTCTCCCTGTGCTTCAAATACCGCATGCCGGTCAATGAGGTCGATGCCCTGCACTTCAAACGCGTTGCCGTTCCTGTACAGGCTTAACTGCACCTGCTCTCCGGGGATGGCCTCGGCCAGATAGCCTATAGAAAATGCATGAAGGCGGAACTGCCTGTGATGTTCCAGCGGAAACAAATCCATGACCCAGCTTACATAACTTGCGTTGTTCATATGCCCGTTCACGTCAATATCACCATACAGCGGGGCGCGGCAGGTGACAAGGGGCGCGCCTTCTTTTTGTAACCGTAGCTTTCCCGGTTCGGGCAGTTCGGATGTAAGGGAAGCCATGGGGGGGAATGTAATAGGAGCCTTTCCAGGCGAGACGATGCGGCGTGCGGAAAGGTCCACCAGCGTCCACGATGTGGAGGCGGAGGCGAGAACCGCCCCGTTTTCGTCCTGAATGCGAAAATAACGGGGGAACGTGATTTTATTCGGCTCCCCGTACCAGGTTGTGACATGAATGGTGTCACGATATTCGGGCATGCGGTGGACAACAGATTGCGCCCTTGCGATCATCCAGACAAAGCCGAGTTTTTCAACCAACGTTTCCCGGGAAAAGCCAAGCTTTGCGGAATGTTCCCCGGCGGCTTCCTGCATCAGGCGGAACATGGCGTTGGGCCTCCACAGGCCATATGCGTCCACATCATTGGTCATGAGCGTGCAAGAAAGCGTATGGCTAGCGTTCATCTTTCCCGCCCCCAAGCAGCATGGCCAGCAGGAAACCCGCGCCAATAAACAATATGCCCAAAAGAAGCGTCGTGAAATCCGCCTGCATGAACCGCTGCTGGTAAAACACCGTAAACGGGGAGGCGAGCACAAGGCCTATAATTCCATAGTATGTAGCAAGCGGGTACCGCTTTAAAAGCACGCGAACCAACCGCGCCATGCAGATGATGCCGATGATGACGCCCAGTATGAAGGGGATGAGTATGATCGACCGTTCCAGCAAAGCCGGAAAGTCCAGCCGGAATAAAGCCCCCGTAAAGCCGTTGACATATTGGAGCATGGGCTCAAAATAGCCAAGCAGTATCAGCAGCATGGAGCCGCTCAGACCCGGCACCGTCATGGTGGCTGCGGAAACAAAGCCAAGCCCGAGCGCGAGTATCGCGTGGGGCGCCGTAGAGTATAGCGTAGATGCGCTGCCGGACTGTTGGCTGACGACGGTCATCGTCACGATGATCGCTGCGGTGGAAAGCATAAGCAGAAGATGGGTCAACCGAAAAGGCGTTCCCTTCACTTTTCTTAAAAGCATCGGCAGCGCACCCACGATCATGCCGACAAACGCGCAGGCTGTCTGCAGCGGAAACATCTGGAACATGAGTTCAATAAAATAGGAAAAGAGTCCAACGCCAATAAGCACGCCAATGCCATAAGGAAGCAGGACGCGCCCATGTTTCCACGCGCCCTTGCTCGCCGAAAAGAAATCGATAATCTGGGTGTATATTCCCATGGACATCGCCATGGAGCCGCCGCTTACGCCGGGGATGACAACCGCGATACCGATCAGCGCCCCTTTGAGCAGCTTGAGCAAAAACCGCATGTATTGGCTCCTTTTTTTGAATGCTACCGTAATGATTGTACCCCCCTGCGGCAGTACATGTCAATGCGCCGGGGCCCGTGGGCCACCAGCCCAATTGTCAAAATTGGTACATGATTTTCCATAAAATCATCGCATTTCCTCGGTTACCTGTTCAAATTTTTTGTGTATAACAATAGTATCAAGTTCACAAGCTGAAAGGAGGCTGGAATGATGGATAACCAGTATTGGTATGAGGAACAAAAGCAACAGCATTTCAGCGATGCGGATAAAAGGCAGCGCGGCAGGAGGGTTTCCGTCACCACGTTGGTCGTCTGCATGCTGATAACGGGGCTGTTGGGCGGCGCGCTGGGCGGCCAGATTGTAAAAAGCGGGGACACAGGGCTCTATACGCAAGCCACTCCCGCACCTGCCGCCGTGGACCAAACGGCGAGTGTTCCGGAAGAGGACAATAAGCCCGTAAGTAACGTAGTCACGCAGGCGGGTAACGGCGCCTACACCAAAGCGCAGATCGTGCAGCTTGCGGCACCCTCTATCGTGGGTATCGACGTGGAGGGCACGCGAACGGATTGGTATGGCCGCAGCGAGACCACAACAGGCAGCGGCAGCGGCGTTATCATTTCCGCGGACGGCTATATCATCACAAACAACCATGTGATCGAAGGCGCAAAGGGCATCAAGGTATACCTTTCCGACGATACGGAATATGATGCGGAACTCATTGGCTCCGACCAGAAGACAGACCTTGCCGTGATCAAAATTGATGCGGCAAACTTGACTCCTGTGATGATGGGCGATTCTGACGCGCTGGTGGTGGGCGAGGACGTCGTGGCGATCGGCAACCCGCTTGGGGAGCTGCGGGGCACGGCGACAAGCGGCATGGTAAGTGCGCTGTCCCGTACCATAACCATAGAAAATCAGGAAATGACCCTGCTGCAGACGGACGCCGCCATCAACCCCGGCAATTCCGGCGGTGGGCTGTTCAACGCCCGGGGCCAGCTCATTGGCATTATCAACGCAAAAGTTGCCGCCTCCGCCACGGAAGGGCTGGGCTTCGCGATCCCTGTCAACGACGCCAAGGCCGTGATTTCGGATCTGATTGACCTGGGCTACGTCAGCGGCCGCGCCTACCTTGGCGTATACACGCAGAATGTAGCCATACAGCCGGAAGGTGCGGACGGACGTAACGGCGGGGACCTGTTTGGTATTTTCGAGTTCGGGCCTGGCCAGAGCGTTGAGACCCGCGTGCAGGTGGCCGAAATTGTCAAAGGCAGCGCTGCCGAGAGCGCCGGCATTCGTGCGGGGGATCTGATTGTCGAGGTAGACGGCAAAAAAATCTCCACCGGAAGCGAACTCGCTTCGGCGATCAGTGAATATAAAGCTGGAGATACGGCAACAATAGAAGTACAAAGGGGCAATGAAGAAATTTCCCTTACCGTAACGTTCGGGGAATACGTTCCCGAATAAGGTCATAACGCCGTGTAAGGCGATGACATACCCCCAACCATCCTTAGAAAGGCAGCGTCCGGCTCCCCCCGGGCGCTGCCGCTTTTTTGGGTCGAGGCAGACGCCAATGGCGGGGAGTGGACGATTGTGTTCTGAAGCAGAGAATACTCGTTCCATTAACAGATTTTCAAAAATAAAAAAATCCCCGAAGGGATTTTTATAATTTAAATACAGGTTATTCTTCGATTTCCTGAGTAACCGCCTGTTTTTCTTCAAACGGATGCTTCACCGGTACTTTTGCCCCGCGTCGCGGCGGGAGGGCGGGGGAGGAAAAGCTTCTTAACTCCATAATCCGCCGGTCCAGTTCTGCGTATTGCTGCCTTAGCTTAAACAGCTCGTCCGCCATATTGAGCGCACTGAGCATCACGCAGGTGCTGGTGCCAAGTGCCGGGTGTGCCTTTTGCACCTCGTCTACCTTTTCATTGACATAGGCCGCTATGCTTTTGATATATGTTTCTTCCTCGGTACCGCACAAATGAAACGTTTGCCCGGCTACATGAACAGTGACACGCGTCTTCTGCATGTACCTTATTACCCCCAACCATACGCTGTTTTTACCAGTATACCCCTAATTTTCTTACGGCGCAAGGGGAAATGCAACCCTTATGTATCTGCCGTCATGAAGCAGCGCTTATACCATATATCCGCTTCATAATAAAAAAATTCACTTTAATTTCACACGGGCGGTGCAAGAAAAATTTCAATATGCTACAATAGAACCGATATCGTTTTGGCAATCATCATATCAGCAGGACGACATTTAGTCTTTCCGGCAGCGAATTTAGAAAGGAAAAGAGCAAAAAACAATGAGCGGTATTTCTAGTTTGTTCGAAGGCATACTCACATTTCGTTTG
>JAEYSE010000100.1 GCA_023435025.1 Bacillota bacterium | reverse complement strand
CTGTATCCAAATGCGCTTCGAGCTCAAAATTCTCGTGCACGCGCACAACCATATCCCGGAAGGCCACAGGCCGCACTCCGTCGCTTGCCAGTTCCAGCATGTCTCCATGTTTTAGGCCAAACGCTTGGGCCTGTTTCGGGGACATATGCACATGCCTGCTTGCAACAATAGCACCAGTTTCCATAGATAAGCTGCCGCACGGCCCTTCGATAAGCAAGCCCGGTGTATCTGCCACATCGCCCGAAAGTCTGATTACAGGAGGGATGCCCAGCGTAAAACAATCCGTTACGCTGACTTCCACCTGAGGTTCCGAACGCAGAGGCCCCAGTACGCGTACATTGCGCAGCGCGCCCTTTGGCCCATTTAATGTTACGGTCTCCTGGCACGCATACTGGCCCGGCTGAAACACTTCGTTCCGCTTGGTGAGCTGATATCCCGGCCCAAACAGCATGTTTACCGCTTCCTCGTTGAGATGAATGTGCCGGTTGGATATCGTTACAGGTATAAGAATTTCCGCCGTTTTGCGGTAATGCTCCATTACAAAGGCTTCGCGCACCTTCGCTTTGACAGCATTTTTGCTAATACCCATTGCGTCCCCCTTGCATTGTATATAAATTAACAATATAATATGATTAATAATCAAATTCATCTGATGTTTGTATAGTATCATACGAGTATTGCAAAGATCAAGACCAAAATAAAAGAAAAATACAGTTCGACCGAAACAGGAGAGAAATCGACCGGTAGGCTTGCTTTTAGAGCGCAGGCATCCTATACTTGACGGCAAGAAGAAGCCACCCCAATGGCATCTTGTGATCGATAACAGCGGACACGATCCCGGTAAACAGGCGTAAAAACCGTTGCTGCATAGGCCCCTCTTTGAAGAGCGGACTATAAGCGGCGTTCTATATAAAAAGAAAAGAAAAGGAGATGGAGAATTGAAAACGCTTTATATCTCGGATTTGGACGGTACTCTGTTGAACTCAAAAAAGGAAATTACGAAGTACACGGCACAGGTATTAAATGATTGTATTGAGAGGGGAATGCTGTTCTCTGTCGCGACCGCGAGAATGGCATACGCCTGCGACTATCGATTGGCAGACATTAAACTTTCCGCTCCAGGCATTTTGACAAATGGAGTGTTTCTATATGATTTCGTAGAAAAGAAGTATGTATCAGCAGAAGTAATTGACCAGCATGCAATTCCGCTTGTGCTGGATGCTTTTAAGCGTAATGGCGCTTCCTGCTTCTTATATACATTTGACAACCGGCAGATCAGCCTCTATTTTGACGATCCCGCCTTGACGCAGCAAACCCAGTATTACAGCGAGCGGGCACTCAAAAGCTGCGCCGAAGTAAAACTGCTTGGGGATTTACAGCGTGAGATCCCGGCGCATGCACAAGTGGTGTACATGGCGCTTACAGGTACATCGGATGAGTTACTGCCCATTTGCGAAGATCTCAAGCAAATAGCAGCGGTCTCCTTTGCCTATTATTTAAATATTTACAATGGGCTGTATTGTATCGAAGTCTTTAGCTGCAATGCGAGCAAGAAAAAGGCGCTTCAAAAACTCAAAGGCCTGATGCATTATGACGAGCTGGTTGTTTTCGGGGACAACCTGAATGATCTTTCCATGATGGAGATTGCAGATAGAAGTTATGCGCCTGCGAATGCGTTAGACATTGTAAAAGAAAAAGTGACCAGCGTACTGGATGATTGCGACAATGATGGCGTTGCCAAATTCCTCGCGCAAGAGTGGGGCATCTGAGGTGCATGCAAAGGACATCCGAAGCATTCTAAATGACGGAGTCCTCCAAGCCTAAGAAAGGTTACAAAATACTTCTTAGCGTGCATTTTCCAAGAAACATTTTTTAACCTTACGCCCATCTTTGCTCATAAGGCAGAGATGGGCGTTTTATTATGTACGCGCAGTTTCTGAGGGATATCAATCCTGTATGTAACAGGCTTCATGCCTCATCCGCCTTGCCCATAGATGCAAAAGCTCGCCATGGCTTTTTACGCCAAGTTTTTTGTATACGTTGGTCTTTTGGTTTGCGATCGTTTTATGGGAGGACAGCGTATAGGTGTCGTTGGCGATGATCGCGTCAAACACGGCGCGTTCAGCGGGAGAGAGTTCCGCAAGTATTAAAGAATTGATCAGGTAAAGCTGCGGCGTATGCCCGTTTACCGTTTTGCGAATGGTATCCGCTATGATGTTGAACTGGCTTTTGAACACATAGCCCGACGCCATGCTTTTTACGCAGGAGTCGACCACGGTTTGCGGGTTCTCGTAAGAAGTCAATATAATCACATGGGAATCCGTCCGGCGACATATTTCGCGGGATGCAGCGATACCTTCCAAACCCGAAGACGACAGGCTCAGGTCCATCAATACGATATCCGGCTGCAGTTCGCAGCAGACGCGGATGGCGTCATCCTTGTTGGAAGCGCAGCCAACCAGCTCAAGCCCAGGCTCGCGCTCCGCCATGCGCTTGACAAGAAACACAAAATCCTGGTCGTCTTCCACCAGCACGAACCGGATATTTTCCTTCATAGAACGCCTCCCATCGCCGAGCGCCGCTGCTTGGGAAAATACAGCGAAAACACAGCGCCTTCGCCTTCTTTGCTCTGCACATCGATATAGCCGTTATGGCGCTTCATAATGTTAAAGCAATACGCAAGCCCCAGACCAAAATTGCTGTTGGAAGTCTTTGTGCTAAAGTAAGGCTCAAACAGCCGGCGCATGTTTTCCCGCGGGATGCCGCAGCCGGTATCCTGCACATGCAGTGCCTGATATTTTCGGGAGGCGTTTTCCAGGAAGGTAAACGTAATTGTTCCGCGGCGGTTCATGGCGTCGGCAGCGTTGGAAATGAGGTTGTTCAGCACCTCAATGATATGGTCCTTATCGCATAGAATCACTTCATCGCTGCACAGAACATCAAAATCTATTTCGGCTCCGGCATACTCCCTGCACAGATTGATGGAGCTTTCAATCAGGTCTTTTACCAGGTAGGGTTCCCGCTCGAGCAGGATGTCGTTGGAATATAGCTGCGTTTTGTGGACAAATCGTTTTAAGTGTTCTGTGGACCGGCCAATGATCTTAAACTCCTCCGGAGGCTCCCCGTTTAACTGCGCCGCCAGGTTTTCCATGCACCATTCAATTTTGGTAACCTCATTTTTGAGAATATGGCTTGTATACCAGGCCCCTTTGTCTACCGTATGCCTGGGACCGTCCCATTTGTATTTCTCGCCTCTCAAACGGATACCCATCATTCCTTCCCGGAATGCGGCCACGAGATAGAACGCCACGATTGCCCCAAGGAGATAGGCGTTTCCTTGCCAGACCTTAAAGAGCGCCTCCACCCGCAGGGAGTGGATAACAAATATCGTAATTAACCAAAACCATACCGGCGGCAGCACAACAAGCGCGATGCGCCGTTTTTCGCGGCGCTTTGCCGTCCACTTTTCGACTAACACCGCTTTTATCATTAGAACTGTGGCAAGAATGCCATATGCTACGTTATATATGGTTATGGTGTACCAAAAGGCCAGGCTGGTCTGCTGAAGCTCCCGCGTCATAAGGGGCGGGAAAACAAGCATCAGCGGCAACGGAAGGCATAGTGCGAGAATTCGAAACATACGAAATTTCCGTGGCTGAATGAGATGATATTCGTAAAAATACAGCGCAAATATAAAGAGGCAGGGCATAACGAAATCATACAATGCCGCCGTCATAATAGAGTATATACTCTCTGCAAGTACCGGAAAGCCGGGGGTATTGAATTGTTCCGTCAACCGGGGTGCGATATTAAAAAAAAGGAATTCCTTGAATGGGCCCAGGCTAAAAAGTAGCCCGCTCATGGCGCACCACTGGTTGGTTTTGCTGTGCCTGTCCGAAAGATATATGATGAATGAGAGCAACCAAAGCAATGCCGTAAATAACATAGGCTCTCCATGGGTATAATTTTCCTTTACATATCATACCGTATTGCCCTACAAAAGTCATGTAAGAATATTCAAATCATAGATATTCCTATGTTTTTTAGGAACATTATAGGTTTTTTTCGTGTTATACTCATGAAAGGTTGGCAGCCTGCCTATTGTGCGTTAAAAAACCGCGGGTAGCAGCCGAACCTGCATTCGTTACAATTCATTTATTTACAACTATATAAGCTGTTTCCGGATTTTGGATTTGAAAGGAGAGCATATGCCTGATCTGACTTCTCTGGATTCTGTTTGCCTTGGCTGCATGCGGGAGACGGCTTCTCCCGGCGTCTGCCAGCGCTGCGGGTTTGACGCCGCTGGGTACGAAGCACCTCTGCACCAGCTTCAGCCCGGTTCCATATTGAACGGCAAGTACCTCGTCGGCAGGTGCTTAGGCGAGGGCGGCTTCGGGATTACCTACATCGGGTTCGATCTCAATCTGGAGCTGCGCGTCGCTATCAAAGAGTATTATCCCAATGGCCTCGTTACGCGGCAGGTAAGCGGCACGATGTCCGTAATACCTTTTACCACGCAGGGAGAGCAGTATGGCAGGGGCTTAGACCGCTTTGTGCAGGAAGCGAGAAGCCTGGCCAAGTTTTATGATTTAGGCGGCATCGTTTCAGTCAAGGACTTTTTCCGGGAAAATTCCACGGCGTATATTGTCATGGAGTATATCGAGGGCGAAACGCTCAAGCAGTATGTCGCTCGAAAGGGCGGCAGGCTGGCAATGGAAGAAACGCTCTTAATACTGCGTCCGGTCATGGAGTCGCTGGCGTTGGTGCACGGGGCGGGCATTATCCACCGAGACATCAGCCCGGACAACATTATGCTGACCCGGCGCGGCGCTAAGCTCATAGACTTTGGCGCGGCGCGTACCTACGTGGATGAAGAGAACCGCAGCCGTACTGTAACACTCAAATCCGGCTACGCGCCGTACGAGCAGTACCAAACGCGCGGGGAGCAGGGGCCATGGACGGACGTGTACGCGTTGTGCGCCACGGTTTATAAGTGCATCACAGGCGCAACCCCGCCGGAAGCGACCGAGCGGGTGGTAGAGGATGCGTTGACACCTCCGGGCGTGGATGCATCCGTACAGGCGGCGATTCTAAAAGGGCTGGCGGTACTCAAAAAGAACCGGTATCAGGATGTTCCGCAACTAATGGTTGCGCTGTATGCGGGGCAAGCGTTGGCTGCACCGGATACGGAAAGAACAACCGCGCACAAGGAACGGCGCGAAGAAGAAAAGAGAACTCGTCCGGCAGAACCCGGCGCAGCCAGGCCGCAGCCAGCGCCGGGCATTGAGCCGCTGCCGCAGCCCGGATACAAGCCGCTCGGGCAAAAGATACTGCCCTGGGCGCTGGGGCTGCCGGGGATATTGTTTGTTGGCGTATTCTGCGTATCTTTTACCGTAGAGAGCTTGATGTTGCTGCTGATGGGCGTACCGCTTATTATGCTAGGGATTATCAAGTTAAACAAATGGCCTGTGTTGAAGAGCGCGCAGCCCTACGTAACCGGTTTACTGGCCGTTTCGCTGTTTATATTTGCGTTTGGTCCGGAAATGGGCGTGGGATTCGCTGCTATCAACATTGCGGTCGGGTTGTGCTTGATTGTTATCGCGATAGCGAAGCGAATGAAACCGCCGCTTGCGAAAACCTTTCTATTGCCGTGGGCGCTTACTCTGCTGCAGATATTCTTGGTTGTATATGCAAGCTGGTTTGTGGTCAATGGCGAGAAGACGGGGGATGTGTTCTTATCAATCCTTTTGGCGGTAATGCTGATCGTAATCGCCGTTGTATTGCCAAATCCCCGTAAAGGCATTGCCTCCAATGAAAAGGCGGAACCGCTCCCGGCGCTGAATATCAGACAATTTGCACAAAAGGCGCTGCCCTGGGTGATTGGGCTTCTGGGCTTACTTCGCATACTTGAGACAATAGCGAGGGGGTAAGACGACGTGGAAGATAGTGGAATGTGGACGTTCATTCAGATATCCCAAGGAGTTCTCCTGGTTGTGCTCGCCATCGCAGCAGCCAACAAAGGGTCGTTTGGGCGGAAGCTGATACCTTGGTTCATTGGGTTGATTGGAGCGCTTTTGGTTGCAGCCATGCTTTCTGACCGGTGCAGGTATATAGAGGGGCTGGCAGGCCTATCTCTGATCATGCTCGCCATTGTAATGCCCGGCAAGTGGGAATTCACACAAAAAATGCTGCCCTGGCTCTTGACGGTCGTTCGCGTGATTTTGGCCTTGCTTGCGACTGTGTATATATTAAGAAGCTTCTTAAGTCCTGAAATTGTTAATGCTTGGAGAGGGACGCCAAAAGAGGTGCTGCTTAAGAGCGCACACAATGTATTAAGAGAACTTTTTCTTTTGCCGCAGCTGTGGGATACGGTGTGGAGTCTGCCACAGGGCCTGCTTTTATATGTGCTCGTTGCGCTTCTGCCGTCGAAAGCTGTGGTGGAGCCTGTTTCGGAAAAAATCGGATAATGCATACTCTTATCATTTATTAACAGGGTATGGCCCGGCTATGCCAATCCCTGTGTACCCATAAATTTGTATCCATGTCGGGATATCGCCGAGTGCGCGGAAAGGATGGAAGATAGTGGATATTTCCTGCTACGAAAAGCTTTGCACGGGGTGTATGAGGCTGCGCGGCAAGCAAGATGGCACTTGTGAGCATTGCGGATGGGACGCATCCGGTTATTCCAGCGTGCCGCACCATCTTCCGCCCCGCTCCATCGTAAACGGGAAATACCTCGTGGGCCGCGTATTGGGGGAAGGCGGCTTTGGAATTACGTATATTGGATTTGACCTGAACTTGGAGCTTCGCGTCGCCATCAAGGAATATTTCCCTTCGGGCATGGTGACGCGGCAGGCATCCGGGGATACACGCTCTGTCACGCCGTTCACAGGGGAGGCCGGGGAGCAGTATCAAAAGGGCCTTGAGCGGTTCGTGGGGGAGGCGAAGGTACTCGCAAAATTCTATTCGCTGCCCGGCATCGTTTCAGTAAAGGACTATTTCCGTGAAAACGGCACGGCGTATATCGTCATGGAATATGTGGACGGCATTACTTTGAAGCAAACGCTCAAAGACCGAGGCAGCAGGCTGCCCATTGAGGAAACGCTATCAATTGTTGCGCCGGTCATGGAATCGCTTGCACAGGTGCATGGGGCAGGGCTTATTCACCGCGATATCAGCCCGGACAATATCATGTTAACGGAACGCGGCGCAAAGCTGATCGACTTTGGCGCGGCGCGGGAATTTGCATCGGCAGAAGAGCGCAGCCGCTCGGTGATATTTAAAATGGGGTACGCGCCCTGGGAACAGTACCAGACGCGTGGTGAGCAGGGACCTTGGACGGATGTATACGCGCTGTGCGCTACCATATACAAATGCATCACCGGTGAAACGCCGCCGGAGGCGCTCGAGCGCATGGGGGAAGATCCGCTGCAGCCGCCTTCCCGCTTGGGCATTTTCATAAAACCGCAGGTAGAGGCTGCGCTTTTAAAGGGCCTCGCGGTCATGAAAAAAGACCGGCATCAGGACATTACGCAGCTTTCCAGAGCTCTTCAGGGCATAGCTTCGGAGCCTTATCTAAAGGCAGAACCAAGCGCAAAGTCAAAGAAGAATATCTCGCTGCCCAAATGGATCTGGGCGGCTTTCGGTTCCGTTGCGGGCCTCGCTCTCGTGCTGATTATCGTGCTCAGCGGCGGGAAGAAAGAGCCCGGCGCAGCGCTTTTGGAAACTGCGGCGCCGACTCCCGTCGCAACCGCGATGGCTACGCCCGAAGTTTTCAATACAAGGGGAAACACATCGGTCAATATCGGCAACTTAGGATACGCTGCGCAGCAGGGGGATTGGATCTACTTTACGGAGGGAGCGGGCGGGCTTTATAAGGAGAGGCTCGACGGAACAGGCCGCGAGACGCTCGCCGATTCTGGCAAGGTAGAATGTATCAACGTGGTGGGGGATTGGGTGTATTTTCGAGACCCCACAGGTATTATGCGTATCAAAACCGACGGTTCCGATATAAAATCACTGCTTTCCGTGCAACAAGACGAATCAGTAGAATATCTCCATGTTGTGGATGA
>JAEYSE010000123.1 GCA_023435025.1 Bacillota bacterium | reverse complement strand
GCGCTCATCGTCTTTAATACTTGCCTGAAGCAGGAAAGGCAACAGCGTGCGGATCAGGAGGGAAGTCGCAGCCTTGTTGCGGTTGTGCACCTCATCCCCCATGTGCAGCGCCTGCGCGATGATTGATTTGAGATCGATCCCGCCGGAAATGCGTACCGCCTCCCTGACGCCCGGGGCCAGCACGTCCCGCATCCAATTTAGGCGGGCGATCACCTCTTCGCTAAATGCGCCAAAACGCAGCACCTTGCCCAGGCCTTCGTTCATGGTGGCGTACGTCCGGTTGCCGCCGTTTTTGTTTTCCACTACGAAAACCGGCATGGAGGGCGATACCACCCCCGCCATGGGGCCGACCGCGCAATGCTCATGGCAAGGAGAGAATTGTATGGTTCCGGAAGCCGCCAGCGCCTCCGCTTCCTCCGGGGTGTTTGCCCGCCGTTCAAACAACAGCGCGCCGATCACCGCCCCGCGCAGAGGCCCGCTCATGCGCGCCCACGTAATAGGCGGCCCCGCGTGCAACAGGGTATCCTCTGTCATGCCGGGAATCACATCCCGTGCAACGCCTACATCCACTAGGTACGGATGCGCCTGGTTGATGCGGTTGACGGCCTCCATGTTTGCGGCCTCGATCGCAGGGTCGTTTTCCAGCCGCTCGAGCGCCGCAAGAAGCGCTTGGTCACCCTTCGCCGCTGGCTTCCAATTCAGGTGGACGGCTTCTACCCCCTGCTTGACGAGGTCCTCATAAAAATCACGGCTGCCCAGGTTGACAACCTTGACAGGCTCATGAAACAGCTTGCTCACAGCACGCCTCCTTCCCGCACGACGGACGCGGCCAAGCTGGCTGCGCGGACATTGCTCAGCGTCACCACGAACCCTGCGTCCGTAAGCTTTTTCATCTGTTGTTCATACCCTTGCGGATCGTCCGGCGTGCCGATGACCGAAGCGATCCACAGCAATTCGCGCCCCTGAAGCTTGCTTTTCGCATCCTGCATGGCTTCCACGGCAATGCCTGCCGGGTCGGGGTGGGAGCCGTAGCCGAGCTCCACATCGAGAAGCATCACTGCGGTATCGGGCAGCAGCGCATCCGTGACAACGCGTTTATTACGCAGGGCGGGGTCGATCATGGGATGGGGCTTCCCTTTTGTGAAATAATCGTCCCCCATATCGAGGAACGTGTTGCCCTCGCTTCGGTGGATATCGAAAAGCGTCTCTTCCTTGGAGAGCGGGATGTTGGAGCGAATGGGAATACCCAAGGAGCGGAATGTGACCATGGCCTCGTCGCAGACGGTACCGCCGCCGAATATGCCGCGCACATAAAGCTGCTCCGGACTCCGCCGCTTCCTGAACTGCTCAACCGGCGCAATGTCAAAATAAGAATCCTGGAGTTCCACGGGACGCCCAAGCGACAACTGTGCCGCCGTGGCCGCCGTCTGCTCCATATCCGTGCAAAGCGTGATGCTGCCGATGTCCCCTTTGAACTCCCTGCCAAACAGGCAGAGCACCACCGGCTTTTTCATGGCCTTCGCTTTTTCAAGCACCAGTTCGGCCACCTCCGGCGCGGGGGGCTTTGAGAGTATCATGACAACCTTGGTTTCATCATCCTCCGCCAGCGCGTCGAGCGCAAACAGCATCGTCCTGCCCGCCACTTTGGTGGAAAGATCGCGCCCGCCGGTGCCGATGGCCTGCGAAATACCCGCACCCATGTGATGCAGCAACGTCGTCACATGCTGCAGCCCCGTACCGGAAGCGGCGGCGATGCCGATGTCCCCCTTCCGCACCACGTTCGCAAAGCCCAGCGGGACGCCGTTTATGATGGCGGTGCCGCAGTCCGGTCCCATCAGGAACAGCCCGCGTTCATTCGCAAGTTTCTTGAGGCGGACCTCGTCTTCTACGGAGACATTGTCGCTGAACAAGAATACATTGAGGCCATGCTGGAGCGCGATGCGGCATTCCCGCGCTGCATACGCGCCGGGTACGGATATGACGGCAAAGTTAAACCCTTCTCCCTGTTCCACGGCATCGCCTATGGTTTCAAACGAAGCGCCCTGCCGCTCTTTTCCGGGGGCACGCTTTTTGTTTTGCAGCAGCGCATCCACTTCCGTAAGCGAAGCGTCCAGCGCCTCCTGTGTATGCGCTACAATGCCAATCAGCAGGTCGTTAGGCCCGGCATTCATTGCATCCGGCGTCATACAGCCCATTGCTTCGAGCAATTCCTTGTTCAGTTCCGTAGCCATCCCGATAAGCACATCCTCCACACCGGCAAGCGCTTTTGCCTGGTTGCCCATGCGCATAAGGCTCACGGAATCGGAGTATAGGTTGTGCCTGATAAGCGTAGTATGAAGCAACTTCCTTTCCCTCCTGTTCAATTGTTCAAACGGCGGCTGCCCTTTCCATTGCACATGCGCACAATGCCAAATACATGCCTGCCGCCATATCAGTGCCACTACTTGCCCCGGTTTCCATCAGTCGTGGCAGAAGAACGGTAAGGCTTTCAATCTCTTCCCTGCACAATGCCGCTGTGACTATGGCAAGCCGCTCGGGGTAATGTCCACTTACGGCGTCTCGCAGCATCTGCGCGCTGATTTCTCCCGTGCGGGGAAGGTTCTGCACGACTGCGGCGCGGAGCACCGAAAGCTGTTTGCTATCGCCGCCCATGTGCGCATAAATCGCCAAATACCCCAGCAGGGCGTCGTCTCCCGCAGGGGTAAGTCCGGGTCCGAGTCCAACAAGGCGCTTTACCGCATCGGCGGCGTGTTCTTTTGTATGAAGCAAAGTAAGAATCCCCGGCTCCCTGCCGGTGTGTACGCCCGCCCCGGGCGCTTTGCGGTCCATGATTTGCTTAAACCGTACCGTTACCGGTTCGCTTACCGTACCTTGCAGAGAATGCTGCAGCGGGGAACGGTATAAGGGAATGTCTTTTAGAGAAATGGATATGTCGCCAGCTACCACAGCATCCAAAGAAAGGTGCACCGGCTGGCCCGGCACAAAAAACGAAAGATCCTTTTCCGCTACATTGAGGCAATGATGCGCGCCGCCAACCTCTGCAGTTGCGATACATATCAGCGCACTTTCCAATTTGATATTAACGGCGCGCCGGAACACACTGTGTACTGCGCCGGCAGAATTCCCGGCGCAGTACGTCAGAAAGCCTTCTCCTACCTGTGTGGCCCGGCAATATGCCACAAACACCTCCGATATGGTTTATACCGGCTCGAATATGAACCCATAGTGGTCCTTGCCCACACCTTCCTTCACCACGTCCACCCTCGCGCGCACGCGCATTCCGGTCTCGGGATGATCGGAATTGATCTGGCCGCTGACCGCAAGCCCATTGTCAAACTGCGCTATGCAGAAACACAGATACGGTTTCATATATCCTTCGGGAAGGTTATAGACCTTGGTCCAGGTCAGCACGGTTGCCTCCCCGTTTAACGGATGCTCAATCCATTCCGTGGCACCACACTTGCGGCACACAAAGTGCTTGGGGTGGTGCAGTTCGCCACACTGGGCGCACTCATAACTATAAAGTTCCATTATGACACCTCCTCAGTCGTGAGGATGACAGCGACTACGTTGTTCCCAAAGCCGCCGAAGTTTACGGTCAGGCCGGTTTTTGCGCCTTCTACCTGACGCCCTTCTGCTTCCCCCCGGAGCTGGCGCATGATTTCCACCACCTGGGAGACGCCTGTTGCTCCCAACGGATGGCCTTTCGCCTTTAAGCCGCCCGACGTATTGATGGGGATCTCTCCGCCGATCCTTGTTTTCCCTTCGCGGGCAGCCAGGTGGCCTGTTCCTTTTTCAAAGAAGCCAACTTCCTCGCTTTCCGCAATTTCGAGTATCTGGAACGCATCATGCAGTTCCGCGACATCGATATCCTTTGGCCCCATTCCTGCCATCTCATATGCACGCCTTGCGGCTTCGCGTACGGCGAACAAATCAGTAGGCACTGTACGCTCGGCTACCACATGAGTATCCGTGGCCTGGCCGATCCCCGCAATACGCACAGGCGGTTTTGCGAACGTACGTCCGGTATCCATGGCGGTAAGCAGCACAGCAGCCGCGCCGTCCGACACCGGGCAGGTGTGATAGACCCGGAGCGGTTCCGCCACATAGGGGTTAATGACGTGGGCGTCCTCATCCTCCGTGATGGCGTAGAGATCTGGCACCAAACGGATATGGGCTACGGGGTTGTGCATGGCGTTTTCATGGTTTTTGACGCCGACAATGGAAAGATCCTTTTCCGTAACGCCATATTTGTCCATGTACAGCCTTGTAAACATGCCCGCGAACGACGGAAGCGTAAGGCCATAAGGATATTCCGCTTCCGGATGGCTCATAGTGGCCACAAAATCCGTTCCTTCCCAGCCGCTCACCACGCGCATCTGTTCTGCGCCGATAACAAGGGCGGTATCACACATGCCGCTCGCAATCGCCATGTACGCTAGCTTGATGGCGGAGGCGCCGGATGCAGGACCGTTTTCTATGGTTTCCGCCATTGCGGGGCGCAGGTTCAAGGTATCCACAAGCGCGGAGGCCGCGCCGCTGATGTGATTGAGCGTACCCGAGCCCATTGAAGCCAGGAACAGCTGATCAATCCCGTGGCCTTCCACCGGCTTTACGCCTGCATCGTCAAGTGCTTGCTTGCCCGCCATAGCGGCTAGATCCAAAAAGGAGCCGTTATGCTTTCCAAACTTGGTGTGCCCCACACCTACAATGCCAACCGGTCTCATAGGCTACCCCCTTTTGAAGCCGGGGATCTGCGGATATGCTTTTGGCAGAATGGGATTCTTTGCCGTCTGCAGCATCTCTTCCGGCACAGGACGGCGGCCAGTGCACTTTGCCGCCTTATGCTTTTCCCACAGCTCCCGGGTGAGGACATAGGTGGGTACGCCACCCAGCTCATGCCACGTTTCGGGGCGGGAAACCAACTCGTATTCAATCATCCAACGCTTGAAGCCGTTGGGGGACTCGGCCACAATCCAGACCTCATCCTGATTGAGGTAGTCAAAGTGATATTCCATCTTGGCCGCGAAGAGCTGTGCGCCAATGCGAAGCCCCTGCCGGATGGTGATGGTGTGATAACTCATGCCCACTTTTTCATCGAGCATGCGTCCATTTACAACGCCTGCGATTTCGCCATTGATTGTGCCCAGGAACACGTATTCATCCTTCACACGGTAACGCATGTACCCCAAGACTTCTGAATAAATGCGGGAGGCAACGATGTCGTAAAAGTCGCGCTCCACGCTCATCAAAGGTTTGACGGTCTCCAGTACGATGGGGCATTCCTCCCTCGTGAGCTGACGAACCACCATTTTTTCACCGCTGGCCAGCGTGATATACTTTGCGGGATAAGGAACCATGGCCGTTTCTGCGGGACGAAGCTGCTGCTCCTGCTTATCAATGAGTGCCATACAATACAAACATCCTCTCTGTTACTTTTATGGTTCCGATATGTTCATTATATAGAACTGTTTTGTTTTCAAACAATGTCACTCCGTACAATAATTGGGTCACATAAGGATTGATTTTTGTAGAAATGCACAATATAATGGAAATACATTTTTCGGAAAATCTTCAACACAACAAAGAACAAGCCACGCTTTGATCCATATCCCCATATTTGTATGATGCTTCCATATCATTCGAATACACATTAATTAAGTCTGTTCCATGTGATCTTACTTAACCTCGTTTACTATTTATATTGATGTAAGAGGTGAATGCTATGGTCATTACCAAGGAATTGGCGCAGCCCATTGTGGATAAGCTGGAGCAGGTGATGGACACGCCTGTAAACGTCATCAACCAGGAAGGAATTATCGTGGCGAGTTCCGATGCCGCGCGCATCGGCACGTTCCACCAGGGTGCAATCGAGGCCATGTCGGTGCGCAAAAACCTGCTGGTATACCCGCAGCAAGCGCCAAGGTTGGCAGGCACCCGGGAAGGCATCACAGTGCCACTGGAGCTTCACGGCAAAATTGTAGGTGCGATTGGGCTCACTGGGGAGCCGGATGCGCTTTTGCCCATTGCCTCCGTCATCAAGGTGGCCGTCATTTCCCTGATGGAACAGGCGCAGCTTGCACAGCAGAGCAATTATAAGCGCAAGCTGCTTGACAACTGGGTGAGCAACCTCATCGCCGAAAAGGTGGAAGATTACGAAAACCTCCGGGACCAGGCGCGATTTTTGAACATCGATACCGGAAAAACGTGCAGCATCGTGGTTATCAGAACTTCCCCCGTCATTTACAACGAGTTTTCCATGAACGAACAGTTCATCCACTCCATTATCTACGCCCATCTGAAAATTCATTTTTATGCCTACGTGGGACAAGGGCAGTATGTGTTTGCTGTCCGCGCAAAAAGCAAGGAGGACGTCGCCGCCATAGAGCCCATGTGCGAGAATGTGATCGCCCGGCTAAACGCCTGCGGGCAGACCTGCTACATCGGCGTGGGCAAACCCTGCCGGGAACTGGCGGGATATCGCACGAGCTTTTTTGACGCAGCACAGAGCGTGCGGATTGTGGAGCGCCTGGCGGGAGAAAAGAAGATCATCTATTATTACGAGCACCATATTTTCCGCTTGCTCGATGGCGTGCCCGACCCAACCAAGCAAGCCTTTATGGACAACTTTTTAAGCGAACGTGAGCTGGACGCCGTGCTGTTCGACACGCTGCAAATCTACTTTGAACAGGACAAACGCATCAATGAAACGGCGGTGGCGCTGCACATCCACCGCAACACGCTGATATTCCGTCTGAATAAAACACGGGATCTTTATGGTCTGGACCCGCGCCGCTTCCGCGACGCGGTGACGCTGCAAATTCTTTTGTACATGCTCAAATTCCCGGAGCTTCAGACGGGAACGCAGGCGGATCCGCGCAAACAAAAGCGCCGGGCACAGTAACGCGGCTTGATGTCGAACATATGCCTAAACTTGTTCGAGATTTACAGAAACAGGCTGTGCCTGCGTGAGAGACTGTTCCTGCAAGGAAAGCCTGCGCCTTGAAGCCAACCACCACACATATCGCTGGTGGCGTTGGAAGCCTCCTGGGATGCGTCCCCGAAGTCACAAGATCTTCCTGACAGGCTGAACGCCGCGCATAATTGCGCGGCGTTTCCTTTTTGTTTGAGCGCTTGAAAAACAAAGGCGGCAGAAATCTGCCGCCCGCAATGGTACCTTTGTTCAGTTATTTCCCGAACAGCGAGAGCAGGATGCCCGCGGCGACGGCGGAGCCGATAACGCCCGCTACATTCGGTCCCATGGCGTGCATGAGGAGATAGCTTAGCGGATTCGCCTTCTGCCCCTCAATCTGTGAGACGCGCGCCGCCATGGGCACGGCAGACACACCCGCGGACCCGATCAAGGGATTGATCTTCCCCTTGGTCAGCCAGCACATCAGCTTTCCTAAAAGGAGCCCGCCTATCGTGCTAAATATAAATGCTGCCAGGCCAAGAGCGACGATACCCAAAGTCTCGGCCTGCAGGAATGTTTCCGCCTGAGCGGTAGCGCCCACGGTCACGCCCAGGAATATGGTTACGATATTGATGAGCGCGTTTTGCACGGTGTTCGAAAGGCGTTCCACCACGCCGGATTCTTTAAACAGGTTCCCAAGCATCAGCATACCGATGAGCGGCGCTACAGAAGGCAGCAGCAAAATGCACAGCACCGATACCACGATGGGAAAGCAGATCTTTTCCACTTTGGAAACCTCGCGCATCTGCGTCATGACGATTTCGCGCTCTTTTTTTGTGGTTAACAGGCGCATGAACGGCGGCTGTATGATTGGGATGAGCGCCATATAGGAATACGCCGCGATGGCGATTGCAGGCAAAAGATGCGTGGCAAGCTTAGTGGTCAGGTAAATCGCCGTCGGTCCGTCCGCGCCGCCGATGATGCCGATGGAAGCGGCTTCTTCCGGATCAAACCCGAACGCGATCGCCAGCACGAACGCCACCATGATGCCAAGCTGTGCGCCAGCACCCAAGAAAAGGCTGCTGGGACGGGCGATCAAGGGCCCAAAATCCGTCATAGCGCCGATGCCAAGGAATATCAAGGAGGGATAGATGCCCTTCTTCACGCCCAGGTACAGGTAGTATAGAAGCCCGCCCGATTCATCGCCCACAGCCTCAGCCATAAGGCCGGTAAGCGGCAGGTTCGCAAGCATCATACCGAACGCGATGGGCAGCAGCAGCAAGGGCTCGAACTTCTTCGCTATGGCCAGGAATATCAAGAAGAATGAGACCAGGAGCATGATCCCCTGCCCGAGCGTGAGCGCGGCAAAGCCGGAATCCTGCCAGATTTTTAAGATGGTTTCCGCAAACATACTGTTTCCTCCTTACTGTGCTTCCCGTTTTTCTTTTTGGCCACGCTTTTTAAAAAGCACGGAAAACAGCCTCAGCATGAGATACAGGCACACAAGGATAAAGAACACCATGGCAAAACAGAAGAGCGCGGTAAGTATAGCATCGGATATAGTCATAGATAAAACGCCTCCTTTTTAAAGTTTTTATGCAAATAAAAAAAGTGGATTGCTTCAAAAGAAGCCTCCACCCTTAAGCTACAAGTCTTGAAACGGACGGCAACGCGCCCGCCAACCGGAACCAGACCATATTTTTTTAGTAGGTTACTACACTAACCCCAAAAAGTCAATACATCCGATTTTTACCTCGCCTGTTGACGGCCACAGTAATGGCGGGATGTGTCTCATTTCTGCTATACTATATAAAGAGCAGGAATTGCAAAAATGGGAGGAACTATGCGAATAGCGGTAATAGACGGGCAGGGCGGCGGCATAGGCCGGGCAATTGTGGAGAGCGTAAGGGAACTGACCGGAAAGCAACATGAAATCGTAGCGCTGGGCACAAACGCGTTTGCGACGGCAAACATGATGAAGGCTGGTGCTGATATGGGCGCTTCCGGGGACAACGCAATCGCATATAACGTGAAAACTGCGGACGTCATCATGGGCCCCGTCGCAATATTGAGCGCAAACGCGCTGCTGGGGGAAATCTCTCCTTCAATCGCGTGCGCCATAGGTGACAGCCGTGCTGCGAAAATACTCGTTCCGCTCAATAAATGCAACCTTTACATTGCGGGCTTAAAGCCGGAACCGCTGCCCGTTCTGATTGACGCCGCGGTGGAACTCCTTAAGAATTTGGAGGCGTAACCCCTACTTTTGCCAAGTATCCGGTACCCGGGGTACGTATTGCAAATCCACTCGGCCTTCGATACAATACAGGCTGCAAGCGTATCATGAAGATATGCAAACTTGACCGGCATCGCACAGAAGAATGAATGCCACGAAGGCATCAGAAGGCGGAGTACCGTCGGTGTCTTTGTGGTCTATTTTTTTTGTGGAGGTACCCCCTATGCATATGGCAGACGCGCTGCTTTCGCCCGCGGTAGGGCTTACGATGTCCGCAGTCAGTTTGGGGGCTGTGGGATATTCTATTGCAAAAATCAAACAGGATGACCTGTGTGAAAAAAAGGTTCCTCTCATGGGCGTTGCGGGCGCATTTGTGTTTGCCGCGCAGATGATTAACTTTACCATTCCTGCAACCGGCTCCAGCGGCCACATCGGCGGCGGCATACTCTTGGCCGCCATGCTCGGCGGGTTTCCAGCGCTACTGACCCTTGCAGCCGTGCTCATTATCCAAGCGCTGTTTTTTGCGGACGGCGGGCTGATCGCTCTGGGGTGCAACATATTCAACATAGGCGTATTGCCCTGCCTGCTTGTTTACCCGCTTGTCTTTAAGCCGCTAGTGAAAAAAGGCCTCACCTACAAACGCATCACCATCGCTTCTATCGCATCCGTAGTAATCGGGCTTCAGCTTGGCGCGTTCGGCGTGGTGCTTCAAACGCTCGCTTCCGGTGTTACGGAGCTGCCGTTCCAGTCCTTCCTGCTGCTGATGCAGCCCATACATCTTGCAATCGGTATTGCGGAAGGGATTATCACCGCAGCAGTGCTCTGCTTTGTGCACCAGATGAGACCGGAGCTGTTTGAAAGCGTCAGCGCGGGCAGCAGCATACCAAGCGGTGTGTCTATGAAGAAAGTACTGATCTCTTTGGGCGTGGTCGCGCTCCTTACGGCGGGCGTATTATCTCTGTTTGCTTCCTCTTACCCGGACGGCCTGGAGTGGTCCATGGAAAAAGTGGCGGGCACTGCCGAGCTTGCAACAAAGGGTGAAGTATTTGACAGCGCTTCGGCGGTACAGGAAAAGACTGCGTTTTTGCCAGACTATGATTACGCGGACGGCAGCGGCACTGGTACTTCCGTTGCGGGCATTGCGGGGGGCGTTTTGACATTCGCGCTTGCCGGGCTTACGGGATTTTTGATTTCCAGAAGCAAAAAGAAAAGGCGCGAAACCGCGGCATAAACATAATACTGCATGTAAAAGCCGCCGGAATCCCGGCGGCTTTTTTCGAAAAAGTGCCTCACCCGGCACTTTTTCGAGGATTATTGGAACAACCTGTGCCTATTGCACGGGCGGTTGTTCCTGCAAGGAACGCCTTGCGCTGCAAAGCCTTCCGCCGCCACCGCGCCTGTCGTTGGCGGCGGTTGGAAGCCTCTGTGGGCTGCGGCCCCCAAAACCCCTACGGGGCCTTTTGACAGTCTGAAGCCGCCGGAACCCCGGCGGCTTTTTGTTTAAGTGTTTTACATCCTTGCACGCTTCGCTTCCTCTACCCGGCGCAGCCACTCCTCAGTCAGCGCCTCAAAGAGCGCAGGCTGCTCGATCTGGAGGTTATGCCCTGCCCGGTCCAGTGCGGCAAACGTGGCGCGGGGGTAACGCTCGAGAATCTTGTACGCATCCCGATAGCCGGTAGAGGCGTCCTGCCGGGCGGTCAGAAAGAGCGTGGGCTTACTGAATACGGCTTCTTCCGTATCCAAATCAAAAAAGAACCCATACCCCGTCCGGCGTATGCGCTCGAGATACTCTGCGTTTACAAGGCGTATTCCCGGCAAAATCTCCGCCCTATAGCGGTTCCACGTACTTTCATCCTGTACCACGGCCATTTCAAAAAAACCTTCATCGCTTTCATCCTTCACGGAAGCGAGAAACGCTTCATCCCGGGAGAGGACGACATGGGCGGGAAGCTCGCGTTTTTCATGATCGGCAATGATCATGGGGCAGAGGAACAACGCGCCGTCTACCCTAGCTTTCAAACGCGCCACAATACCGCGCACAAGATAACCTCCGTAAGACTCACCCGCAAGTAAGAAATTCCCTTCCGGAATAGCGTGTTCAATAACTCGAGCACCGTATCGAGCATGGTATCCGAGTTATAAACGCTTTTTGACGCCTCTGTTCTGCCCATGCCGGGGAGGTCAACATAAATGCGGCGGTAGCCAGGATGTTTCTTAAAAACAGGCTCCATGCACCCCGTCATCAATCGATGGTCGGGGTAATACCCGTGCAGCATAAGGATGGGCGTTCCCTCCCCGTATTCTTCATAGTACATGGTCAGGTTCTTGAGCTTGCATTCCATATTCGCCTCTTTCTTTCGGGCGTCTCGTTGTGTTAACAGGGAGCATTCCCTTTGCTTTTTGCCCGCTAAAATAGTACCATATACATGGAAGATATACCATGTTTTTGCATTATATAGCGCCTGAGTTTGTATGTGGAGGTCCGCCATATGAAACGCATGAAGCTTCACAAAGTTTGTCTCACGGTTTTAATCACATTGCTTATATTGGGTATGGTATCCTGCCAGGAGCGCGGTACATCCGCGGTATCCCCCGTGCGGGACAAGGCTGGAGATGTACCAAGTGCTCCACCTCCCGTTCCCGCTCAGATCAGCAACTCACCTGTCCCTGTATCCCCGGACTCCACCACAGACAACGGCGTATCTGCTTCTCCATCTCCCGGCCCTGGTCAAAACAACGGCTTCCCCGCCATGGCCTATTCGGAAGAACAACTAGACCTGATTGCATCCATTGCACAGTGCCGGGAGCAGGGCCACAAGCAACAAGCCCTCGATACGCTGGAAGAGCTGATCAGATTGACCAACCCGTCCGGCGTCGCTTTTAAGCAGGAGCTGAATGAGTTATGGTGGGAAATCGTGACCGATACCACAAATATCCCGCAGGAGCCTTTGACGGATGCGGAAACAAGGGATATTGCGGCGGTGGCATATTTAATGCATCCTGTGGATTGCTTCTTTTATCCCAGTACGCTCCCCTTGGAGGACCTGTTCAGCCCCATGTTTCTATGGTATTCGACCGATATGTGGATTCCCATGTACGGGCGAGACGGATGGGACAAATTCACGCCGGATTATTATCAGCCTTCCGATATACCGGAAAATGGTGGATATGTACTTACCCAAGAGCATGTCAAGCGCTTCACCAGGGATATGTTCGGTGTGGAACTCTTCCCTTTCTACGATGACTATGACGACGGGAACGTTAAATTCAATGACGGCATGTTTGAGGTTGGACTTTCTGACTACATCTTTCATGATTTGCTGGTGTCGGGTTGCCGCTATATTGGAGACGGACTCTATTACGTGGTGCTGGATGGGGACGATTCGGGCCTGCCCGGCGCGGAGGAAGGACGCGCTGGCATTATACCGGACTTTATGCATCTGGTGGTAAAGCGTTCTCATTCCATGTGGGGGGTTACCGTGGTGGCAAAACTTCACGATGCATTTGATGATCATTCTCTATTGAAAGAGAACTGGACTTTGCCGGAAGATATGACGCCGCTTGTCAATACGCCCCATTATCCTGTCCAATAGGTCTATTGTGCGCAGGAGTCGCGCGTACTAGAATGATACCCATAGATTCAAACAAGGGGGAACGGACATGGAACAGGCGCATCGGATGTTTGAAGAGCTCCAGCAGCATGAGCTGGACGGGGCGGCGCTATATGCCCGGATTGCAAAAATGGCGAAAACGCCGGAGGAACGCGAAACGCTTCTTGCGATCTCCCGGGATGAATACAGGCATGCCACTACTTTTGCAAAGTATTCCGGCAAGACGCTCAAACCCCGCCGCTTTTTTGTAAACGCGCTTGGGTTTTTGGCGCGCGTGCTGGGCTATACCTTCATCATCAAGTATCTGGAGCGGGGCGAGGATAAAGACGCTGAGTTCTACCGGAAAGAGCTCGACAGTATACCGGAGCTTGCAGCAATCCTGGCCGATGAGGAAGCGCATGAGGACCGGCTTTTAGAAATGCTGGATGAAGAACGTTTGCATTATGTAGGAGATATGGTGCTGGGCATGAACGATGCGCTGGTGGAACTGACCGGCGCATTGGCAGGTTACACGCTTGCCATGCAGAATACGAGCTTGATCGCTATGGCGGGGCTTATTACGGGCGTTTCCGCCACGCTCTCCATGACGGCTTCCGGCTATTTATCCTCCCGGGAAGCCGGGGACAAAAACCCTGCAAAATCTTCAGCGTATACGGGTATTGCATATCTTATCACGGTGGCGCTGCTCATCATCCCCTACCTGCTATTCCCGTCAGAGAGCTATTTCTGGGCACTGGGGGTTACGCTATTTATCGCGCTCGCCATCATCGCTGGGTTCAACTATTATACCTCTGTCGTGCGGGACCGGCCTTTCAGGCGAAGCTTTCTAGCCATGGCGGCAATCAGTCTGGGCGTTGCGGCCATATCCTTCGGCGTAGGCCTTATCGTGAAAAACGTGCTGGGCATCGACATTTAAAAGAAGCGAAGAGTGGCAAAACCGCCGCCGCCCGTTGTGGTGCGGAGCCAGCTTGCGATATCGATGCGCTTAATGATCGACTCATCTACAAACGTGATCTCCGTTTCACCGTCCGGAACATAGGAAAGCGCAACGATTGCCACCCAATGGTGGGAATCCAGCCGCTTTTCCGCACCATTGTTGTGGTTCAGAAACGCAACGGGCAGATCGTTTTGAAGCGCTTCCTCCAAAAAACGAAGCACTGTATCCCGTGTAGGGCGGATATCCGGTTCCTTGGGAACGTCAAGCGTCGCCGTGTCCACCCGTAGCGAATGCGCCTTTGCGAAACGCTCGGCGCCTTCGCAGAACTCTTTTGTCGTATGTACGCCGCGCGCTGTCGGCGTGATGTATCCCCAAAATTCTTCCATCAGCCTGAGGCATTCGGCCTTCTCCGGTTGAGGCATATGCTTTTTCGAACGCCGATGGTAAAGGAACAGGCTTGAAGCGGTGGTAGGGCCGCAACCGGACATCCGCTGCCATACGGTTTTATACCAAGTCTGGTCGCAGCCATGATAAACGGCTTCCAGGCCATTTATTTGCAGCAGCTCTTCGCGTATGCTAATTACTTTGAGGCCTGTGTCGCCGGGCTGCAATAGTGTGTCTTGCCCATTCATTCTTTCCATTCCGTCCTCCCGTAAGAAGGATATTGAGAACTTATTCCGCTGTGGCACACATTGTGATTGCCCCAGTATATATTCCACTCTGCTTCCCACAAATTCAATAGAGGGTTATTTATTTATGGAAGTATACCCTGTCTTTTCTACCAAATATTGCCCTTGCGGGGACAGGATCCACTCAATGAACAGCTCAACATTGGGGTTGTCGCTGCCTGCGGTAACGGCATAAAGCTCGGCCGAAAGCGGGTATTCTCCACTGGCTATGGTGCTTTTCTCAGGCTTTACGCCATCCACTTCAAGCAGCTTTATCTCGTTGTTTTGTATCATTTCCGTAGCAAAGAAAAGAAACGAATACCCGATAGCATTCTGATAGTTCCGGTAACTCGCAGTCTGATTGATAATATCGCCCATACCGGATGCGACGTCTTCCTTGGGCGGCGTCATCAGCTCTTTTCCTTCCATCAGCTTTTGGAGCATTGTCTGGCTACCGCTGTTTTCCGGGCGCTGAAAAGCCCGAATTGCAGCATTTTTCCCGCCGACCTCACCCCAGTTGGTAATCTTCCCGGCATAGATATCCTGAATCTGAGCGGTGCTAAGACCGCTTACCGTGTTGCGGGAATTTACAAAAAACACGAAAGCCTCTTTTCCAATCGGCGTCAGCTTTAATGTAAGGCCTTTGCTTTTTGCTTCCTCCAACTGCTGCTGTGACGGGCGGGCGACGAAAATAATGTCCGTTTCGCCGTTTATGAGCCTTGCGTATGCGTCCGGCGTGGTGGTACATACGACCTCACCCAAGCTCGATGAACTGTCTTTCATTGCATAGATATCATACTCCCCGGCGGGATAAACTGCCTGGGCGAAAGCGGCGTACAGGGGGTACAAAGCCGTTGCCCCATCCAGACGCGGAAGGTTACTCTCCAGTTTTAAAGTCGAGTCTTCCGTCAGCTTTACCGCTTTGGTGTTTTCAGCAAAGGGCTTATATAGCTCAAGATCAACGCCCTGGTCATTCACTTGGGCAAAGCTGTTGCGGTACGCATTCCCGGCTTCATACACGCCGATAGACAATACGCAAAGCCCTAAAAACGAAAGAAACAGGATTTTATAGAGCCTTGGTTTAACGAACTGAAACACCTTTAAAATCACGAAGACAATCAGGATTCCGGTGCAAACCATTACCAATGGCGAATAGAACAGATTGCCCCCGGAAAAAGCAACTACAATTGCCACAAAAAAACCAACAGCGGCCAGAAAGACTGCACAAACGATACTGATCAGTATTTTAACGAGTATATGCTGCACAGAGAACCTCCGAACTTTTTAACTTCAGGTATTATATCAGAAATTTAACAAAAGACGAAGGAAAGTCTCTTCGCCGTGAGATTTGTCAAACCGATTTGAAGGGTACATTGGTTCCAACTCATAAAATATTGTGCTGCGTTAGAACTATCCCTTTTTTAAGCTATAGTATTTCTAATGCGGCTATGGTTTTTTTCTGGCCACTATGAAAGGCATCCTGTTCGGATGCCTTTTAGTATTAGTGAATAGGAGCTCCTGCGCTTAGCCTCGAGCTACTCGCACAAAGAGATGTTAACCGGTCGCGGAGGACCTGCCCCGGATATCACAAAGCCGCTTCCCCCCCATCATCAGACCCATCTCCTCAACGGTGGTTTCCGACGGCCGGACGACGCCCATGATCTCACCCTCATACATCACCGCGATTCGGTCGCTGAGTTTAAGAATTTCCTCAAGCTCCGTTGAAACCAGCAGGATGCCCACGCCATTGTCGCGCTGCTCGATGAGCTTGCGGTGAATGTACTCGATCGCGCCTACATCCAACCCGCGCGTGGGGTGCATGGCAATAAGGAATCGCGGCTTGCGGCTGATCTCACGTGCTACCACGACCTTTTGCTGGTTGCCGCCGCTCAGATTCTGCGCAAGCTCGAAGCGGCTCGGCGTCTTGATGGAAAAATCCTCGATCAGCTTCTGGCTGTACGCATGCACATCCTTCCAATTGATCAACACGCTTTTGCCAAACATGGTTTTATAGTAATCCTGCAATATGAAATTCTCCGTTAGTGCCATCGGCATGATCAGCCCGGTCTTTTGACGATCCTGCGGAATGTGTGAAACGCCTTCGGACATAATCTGGCGGGTCGTACATTTGATCAGATCCTTCCGTCCGTACAACGCCTTACCGCGCGTCGCGTGTTTCAGGCCCGTCAGGCATTCGACAAGCTCGGACTGTCCGTTGCCGTCCACGCCGGCGATGCCCAGCACTTCGCCCGCATGAACCTGCAGGTCTACCTCGTTTAATATCTTTCTGCTGCCACTCTGCTCGCGATCGAGCGTCAAGTCATGAACGGAAACCAGCACATCCCCGGAGTCCTGCGTAGTGCGATTGATTGTAAAGTCTACATCGCGGCCAACCATCAGGCGTGCCAGGTCCTCTACACTACAATCCGCTGTGTTGTATGTGCCGAGCGCGCGGCCAAGCCGAAGTACCGTCACACGGTCGGATATCTCCTTGACCTCGTTGAGTTTGTGGCTGATAAAAAGCACTGTAAACCCGTTGGCCGTTAGGCTTCTGATCATATTGAACAGCTCGCCCGTCTCCTGCGGAGTGAGTACGGCCGTCGGTTCGTCAAGTATCAGAATGCGTGCACCGCGGTACAGCGCCTTTATGATCTCCACCCGCTGCATTTGGCCTACAGACAAAGTGCCCACCTTTGCATTCGGGTCAATATCCATATTATATTTTTTCGCCAGTTCGCCGATTTTCCGTGTGGCGGATTTTATGTCCAGCCGCAACCCGCCCGCGTCCTTTGCGCCGATCAGGCAGTTTTCTGTCACTGTAAGCGTCGGGATGAGCATGAAGTGCTGGTGTACCATGCCGATGCCGATGCACATGGCATCCTTTGCAGAGTTGAACTTGATCCGTTTCCCCTCGATCAGGATATCGCCCGAAGTCGGCTTATACAGGCCGCACAGCACATTCATCAGCGTAGACTTGCCCGCACCGTTTTCACCGAGCAAAGAATGCACCTCGCCGGCCTCGACTTCAAGGCATACGTCCTCGTTGGCCAGTACACCGGGAAAACACTTGCAGATATATTGCATTTCCAGTATTTTTGCCATCTTTTATCCCTTACCCTCTCTTATACGGCTTGCCGAGCGAAGCGGGCGCAACCGCGCGGCTTGCAAACATTGCCAGCGCAATGATTGTAAGGATGTATGGGATCATCGTCAGGAATGTATAAGGGATGTTCGCGCCTGCAACCTGCAGAATATTCGAGGCCACGTTGCCCGCCATGAATATGAGCGCCGCGACCATAATGCCTAAAGGTTTGTATTTCCCAAATATGACCGCAGCAAGTGCAATAAATCCGCGCCCGGAAACCATTTCTTCGGTAAAAAAATTGAGCAGACCCGTCGAAAGAAATGCACCGCCCATGGCAATGACAGCACTTCCCACAATCGCCGCAATATACTGTATACGATACACGTTGATACCCAGCGTATCGGCCACCCGCGGGTTCTCTCCCACGGCGCGCAGGTTCAAACCTGTCTGTGTGCGGAACAAAAGGTAGGACATGGCCGGAACCATTAAGAAGGCAATATACACAATGGGCATCTGGGAAAAAAACGCCGTACCAAGCACAGGCAGTTTGGACAGCACCGGAATCTCCCATTTCACGAATGTATCGATAGAAGCGATCGTTGTATTTACACCGAATATGACACGGTTAAGCGTCGCCGAAAGGCCGGAGCCGAGAATGTTGATTGCTGCACCGACGACGATCTGATTGGCTTTGAGCGTAACGGTCAAAAATGCAAACAGGAAGCCCACCAGCGCGCCGGATACCATCGCAGCGATTAGGCCCACCCAGACGCTGCCACTGTAGTATGACCCGGCAACGGCAACGAGAGTGGCAATCAACATCGTACCCTCGGCACCTATGTTAAGAAGGCCGCTCCAGTTGATCAGCAGCAAACCCAGTCCCGCGAGCAGAATTGGGGCTGCCATACGAATATCGGAGGCAAGATAGCCGCCTATCATTTCTATCATTTCCATACGCTTTTCTCTCTTTATGACGCTTCCTGTTTTTGATTCTTGAGCTCTTTTTCGTTCCATTTTTCAAGCAGCATCTGGCTCGCTACCACCGCGATGATAACGAGCGCCTGCACGACGGCAACGATGGCGTTGGGTACCTTGGCCCTTATCTGCATACGGTTGCCGCCTGCACGGAACGCGCCAAAGAGCAGCGAGCCAATCACGATGCCCAGCGGCGTGTTGTTTCCGATCAATGCCACCGCGATGCCATCGAAGCCATATCCCGGTGAAATGGACGGAATCATACGAGTCTGAACGCCTAAGATTTCGTTTGCTCCCGCCAACCCCGCAAGGCCGCCGGCAAGAAACATGACGAGAAGAATGTTGTTATCCGTATTGATGCCCGAATACTTGGCCGCCGTTATGTTAAGACCTGAGACACGCACTTCATAGCCCTTTTTGCTATGCCACAGGAATATCCAGAACAGTATAATGAATGCCAGGGCGACGATAAAACCCCAGTGTGCGCGCGTTTCGGGTACCAGATTAGGCAGCTGCGCGCTTGGCTGTACGGGGCTCGTTTGGCAGTTGATTCCCGGCGGTTCGATCATGGGCCCATTGACCATAAAATCGATCAGGCTAATGGCGATGGTGTTCAGCATAACCGTGGTAATAATCTCGCTTGCGCCAAAACGCACCTTGAGCAGGCCTGCCAAAAGGCTCCACAGTCCGCCGCCGAGAAACCCGGCAAGTATCGTCAGCGGCAGGTGAACCGCCGCCGGCAAGCCGGTGACATAAATGCCCGTAGCCGTAGCGAACAGCGCGCCTATGTACAGCTGGCCTTCCATACCGAGGTTCGTTAGCCCGCACCGGTTGGCTAAAGCGTAGCTCATGCCTGTAAACATCAGCGGCGACATCTTGACCAGCGTTTCGCCAAAGGAGCTTACGCCGCCGAATGCACCTTGCAGCAGGGCCCCGAATGCCTTTATCGGATCAAAGCCGATCATCTTGATCAGCCCCATACCCAAAAGCAATGCGGCCGCAACCGCGGATACGGAAACAAGCACCTGGCGCAGCGTATAATTTGCCCGTATTTGTTTTTTCACAGCAGCTATTGATTTCATCCCAGATACTACTTTCTTTCCATTTCGCAAGAACGATGTTGCTTCATCCCCACTACCACAGGTATTTCACCAACTGAAAATCCCGGGAATCCCCGGATGCCACCGGCACCGCAACGGGATTCCCGGGATCGTTATTTGGGATTAATAGTCGCCCAACTCACCGGCATAAAGCTTTGCAACCACATCATTGATTGCGTCCACCTTTTCCTTGGGCAGTTTCTGATCCCAGCCATGCCAATCGGAGACTATGGTGCCGTTATCCTTTAGGGTATAGACCACCATACCGGCGCGCCACGCGTCATTTGCTATGGAAAGGAACACATCCTCATAGATGGACGGATAGTTTCGCATGACGGACAGTACGATCGCATTCGGAGCGATGCTGTACTGATCGCCGTTGAAGCCCAGCGCATAAACGCCCTTTTCCTCGGCAGCTTTCAGGCAGCCCAGCTGAGCGCTGTTGGCGCTGGCGGAGATAACATCAAAGCCCTCATTGATATAGGCAAGCGCCCGCTCCTTTGCAAGGTCCGCGTCGGTCAGTGTACCGAGATAATCGGTTTTGACCTCGGCCTCCTTATTGGTCAGGCGTACGCCTTCCTCAATACCGGATACGATATCCGTAATGGCGGGGATATCCTGACCTCCGAGAAATACAACTTTGTTGGTTTCCGTCAAAATACCCATAACCGCGCCAATCAGAACACCCATGTTGACAGGTCCGACATATGCGAGGTTGGGGATATCGGCCACCTGATCGGCCGTACTCTCATCCACACGGAAGCCATAGGAAAGGCAGAAATGCGAATCCGGATACTGCACCGCCAGTTCCTCGGCGGATGCCTTGAACTGCGAACCATGGATGATAATCATGTCATACTTGTCTTCGGCGTAGGTGCGGATGTATTCAGCCATGTCGGAGACTGCTATGTTCTCGATATACTCAAGCTCGGTGCCGTATTTGTCGGAAATGTTCTTGACAGACTCATAGCAAATCTGATTCCAGCCGTTGTCCGTGATTACGCCCGAAAGCAGCGCCACGACCTTCATTTTGGAAAGATCTTTTTCCGCTGCCGCAGGGGGTTCTGCGGCCGGCGCTTGGGCAGCGGGGGCTTCTGCCGCCGGCGCTTGGGCGGCGGGAGCTTCTGCCGCCGGAGCCTGCGCACCTGCGCATCCCACGGAAAGTATCATTGCCAAAATGAGCAGCAGTGCCAGCACCTTTTTCATTTTCATTCCTCCTACATAATTACTGTGTCGCAGTGTATGTTTATGCATCACGCATAAGAGAGCATGGAAAAACGATTTCCCTTGCGGAAAGCGGACCATGTACTGGCGGTAACCTTTTTTTGCCCTCTGTAATATGAAGCGGAGCCCCCAAAATAGCCCGCCCGGCCTAGCACGGCAGATCCGGCGTAATCGCCATGATTTACCGTCTTGTATTCCCACAGAATGAATGTAGAACGATAGGTAAACGTCCCAGAAAAGAGCAGTAGAAAAAAATGGAGTTCAGTGAATATCACTATTATATGGGATGTCCGGACAAATTCCTATTGTAGGTTACTATAAAAAAAAACAGTTATAGAGATGAATTTTATGTAATTTTGCACAATGATTTATATGAAATGCGGGGACAGATCAACCTTACGGATACACTAAAGCTTGCAACGGTCCATAGACCACCTGAAGGCCTCTCTCGCCGAGGGCCAACGCGGGGCGAAAAAACGCCGCACTGACTGCGGCGTTCTTCATTATATTGCAATATGCAAACCTGTTTTTGAAAAAAGGGCGGCTATTTAGAGGTAAGCCGCCCTTTTGAAGTAAATAAGTTTAACCGGACTTGGTTGCCAAACGCAGCATGCATACCGTTATTCTATGGCGTTTGGCGCATACACTTCTCAATAGCGACCACGCCGCCGCGCACTACCTCAATTTTGGGGTATTTGCCCATAGCTAATATCAGCTCGTTGTTCTGTTCTTCCTGGGCAACGAGCTCGAGCAATATGCTGTCCGGTCCTTTATCCTTCACGCGCGCCTTGAACTTTTGGGCGGTTTTTGCAATATCGTCCAGCATTGGCTTTGTGCACTCCATCACCTTGAGCAGCAGGAGCTCCTGTTTGATAACGTCAGCGTTTGTAAAATCCAGCACGCGGATAATATCAACACTCCGATTGAGCTGCTTTTTGATCTGCTCAAACGTCTCGTCGCTGCACAAAAGCCCGATCGTCATGCGCGAGATCGTAATATCCTCGGTGGTGCCCACGGTGAGCGTTTCGATATTGTATGCCTTTCCGGCCAAAAGGCCGGATATCTTGGCTAACACGCCCAACCTGTTTTCCACGAAGAGGGACAAAAACCGATAACTCAGTTCAGAACTCATGTTTACCCCTCCAATACCATGTCGTTGAGCGCAGCGCCTACTTTTACCATCGGGTATACCATCTCCTCACGCTCAATCATACATTCAATAATGGTGGGCGTCCGCGTCTGTTCCCCGGCAGTCTCCAACGCGCTAAGAAGCGCATCCTCGTCAAATACCCGAACGCCCCGTGCGCCATAGCTATCGGCCAGCTTTACAAAATCGGGAGTATACTGGACAGGGCTGCTTTCTCCAAAGCCCGCTGCAAGGTCTGTTCCCGAATAGCGGCGGTCACACATGAGCTGCTGCCACTGACGTACCATGCCCAGATAGCCGTTGTTGAATATTACGACAATCACCGGTAACCCCTCTAGGACAGCAGTCGCCAGCTCCTGAAGATTCATCTGGAATCCACCGTCGCCCGTAACGCATATCACTTTTTTGCGCGTATCGCCCAACTGCGCGCCGATGGCTGCTGGGAATCCATATCCCATAGGGCCTAACCCACCCGAAGTTACGAGTTTTTTACGTTTATCCAGTGCGAGATACTGCGTTGTCCACATCTGATGCTGACCCACGTCCGTGACAACGATACTCTCTGGGAAGACACGGTTGAGCGATTCTACGATTTTCCGTGGCGTCAGCCCCGGTTTGTCCTGCCTGGGCAGAGGGTAGGCCGCCTTCCATGCGTCAATTTGGGCGAGCCACCCATCGGTATCGCAGGGCCGTACATAGTGCAGCAGGCTTTCAATGGCCTTCCCAGCGTCGGCCACAATAGGAATATCCACCTGGACATTGCGGGAAATCGAGGCGGTATCGATGTCGATGTGGATGATCTTTGCGTGCCGCGCAAACTCCTCCACCTTACCTGTCACGCGGTCATTAAACCGCGAGCCAATGGAACAGAGCACATCGCACTCCATGACAGCCTGGTTAGCAGCAAAACACCCGTGCATGCCCACGTTGCCGATAAACAGCGGATGGTCGGTCGGGATTGCGCCACGGCCCATAATGGTGGAAATAACCGGGATACCCGCCCGTTCGGCAAGAAGCGTAAACGCCCCCTCCGAACGGGAAATATGGATACCGCCGCCCGCGAGGAGCAACGGTTTTTTCGCCTTGCGCAGCAATGACGAAGCGCGCTTGATCTGGCCGATATGCACGCTTTCGTAAGGCCGGTAGCTGCGTATCTGCACATCGTTCGGATACTCTTCGCTGCCCATGGCATTGATGACGTCCGCAGGAAGATCCACAATGACGGGCCCGGGCTTGCCGGTGGTGGCAATGTAAAACGCCTCCCTGATCGCGCGCCCCAAATCCTCCCGTTTCATCACCATCATGTTGTACTTTGTGATGTTGCGGGTAATGCCAATGATATCTATCTCCTGAAACGCATCGTTGCCAATAAGGTCTCTTCGCACCTGACCGGTAAAGCAGACGATCGGCACGCTGTCATAATTCGCCGCAGCGATAGCCGTGACGGTATTGGTGGCGCCGGGGCCGCTGGTGACTAAGCAGACGCCGGGCTTACCGGTAGCTCGGGCATACCCGTCCGCCGCATGCACCAATGCCTGCTCGTGCCTTGGCAGAATAAGTCGAATGCCCTGCTGCTTGTACAGCTCGTCGAAAATAGAAATCACCGGCACGCCGGGGTATGCGAATATCGTATCCACCCCTTCGGCCTGCAACGCTCTGATGAGCAATTCGGATCCCTTAATTGCCATGGCCATCCTTCCCCGGGCAGACAGATATTTGCCCCGTCTCCCGATCCTTTCGGATTCTGTATTACCGATATATACGTCGGTTTGCATGTTTATACAATACAGTAGCCGGAATTCCGGCTACTGTCAATATAAAGGTTTGCATACTGAGTTTTATTGAATAAAATCGTTCAACTTATTTGCAGCGATTAAGCAGCTGTTCCCAACGTTTGTCCACTTCCTTCTGGAATGCTTCAAGCGCCCACTCGTTCCCTTTTTGGAACAAATGACGGAACCGTCCCTGCGGGCGCAAGAAGTCCACGATGGGGAGCTTTACCTTGGGCTCGTAATTGAGTTTCCATTCCCCTTCAATAACTTCAAACATCGGCCAGTAGCAGGTTTCCACAGCCAGACGGCAGATCTCCATGAGATCCTCGGTCGGGTATCGCCATCCGCGCGGGCAGGGCGCCATGATGTTAAGGAACGCAGGGCCCTCGGTATAAATGGCTCGCTCCGCTTTTTTATGCAGGTCGCCAAGATTTTTGATAAACGTTGTTTGGGCGACGTAGGGAATATTATGCATAGCCATGATCCCCGTGAGGTCTTTGCGATACTGGGGTTTGCCCAGCGATTGCTCGCCTACTGGGGTTGTGGTGGTATCCGCGAACATGGGCGTAGCAGAAGAACGCTGGATGCCGGTGTTCATATATGCGCCGTTGTCATAGCAGACATACACCATGTCATGCCCGCGCTCCATAGCACCCGATAAGGACTGCAGCCCGATGTCATAGGTGCCGCCGTCACCGCCGAACGCAATAAACTTATATGTCTGATCCAGCTTACCGCGCTTTTTCGCCGCAACATAGGCAGCCTCGACACCGCTGAGCGTAGCCGCGGCGTTCTCGAATGCGTTATGAATAAAAGAATCCTTCCATGCGGTGTAAGGATACAGGAATGTGGATACTTCCAGGCAGCTTGTGGCGCTGCAAACAACAGCCTTGTCCTCTTCGCGGAGCCCACGCAGCACATTCCTTACGGCGATGGTACCGCCGCAGCCGGCGCACATGCGATGTCCGGGCGCCAAACGCTCCCCTTTGGACATAATCTCTTTAAAATTATAGGTCATCCTTCTCCTCCTTCCGAGCGCACCGAAAGATACCGGTAGGGTTTGGCGTCCTGCTGCGGCAGCGCTTCAAAGACCGACAAAAGGTCCTCCACGCGCACATCGCGTCCGCCCAAGCCATATACATACGGGAACACGTCAATCAGCACGCCCGCATGGTAGAGCGCCCCGCGAACCTCTGCGGCTAAAGGACCTCCGTTGCCGCTGAAGCTTTCCGCGCGGTCCATCACAGCTATGGCCTTGCAGCCCTTTAAGGCAGCCGCAATCTCTTCCGCCGGGAAGGGCCGGAACACGCGTATCTTTAATAGGCCGGCTTTTATGCCCCTGTTACGGAGTTCGTCAACTGCCTCTTTGCCGGTACCGGCGGCTGATCCAATGACAACCATCGCGTACTCGGCATCCTCCATCCGGTAGGCTTCAAACAGTCCGTACTTCCTGCCCGAAATCTCCTCGAACTCGGCTGCCACATCCAGAATTACATCTTTTGCGCGGCGCGTGGCCTCTGCCTGGCTGCGCTTATACTCCAGATAGTAAGCAGACGTTGCATAAGGCCCGAGGGACAGCGGGTTTTCGGGGTTCAATAAAGAATCCGCAGGCGCGTAATTGCCCGTAAACGCCTTTACTGCCGCATCCTCTAATAGCTCCATATTCTCCACCGCATGGGAGGTAATAAAACCGTCCTGGCATACCATAACAGGCAGCCGCACGTCGTCATGTTCCCCGATACGGAACGACTGGATCATGTTATCGTACGCTTCCTGGTTATTCTCGCTGTAAATCTGTATCCAGCCTGAATCCCGTGCGCCCATGCTATCCGAATGATCACAGTTGATGTTAATCGGCCCCGTCAGAGCACGGTTCACAAGTGCGAGTACAATGGGCAGCCGGTCGGATGCGGCAACATACAATTCCTCCCACATCAGGGCGAGGCCTGCCGAGGAGGTTGCCGTGACCGTACGCGCGCCCGCGGCTTCCGAGCCGATGCACGCACTCATGGCGGAGTGCTCGCTTTCTACGGGAACAAAAACGGTATCCACCTCATGGTTGGCTACAAATCCGGAAAAATACTGCGGGATCTCTGTAGAGGGCGTAATAGGGAACGCCGCCATTACGTCCGGGTTGACCTGGCGCAGCGCCTGCGCAACCGCTTCGTTGCCGGAAAGTCTGTCTCTAGGCATGTTATTCCCCCCTCTCCATTTCGATCGCTTTGAACGGGCAGACCTTTGCGCAAATGCCGCAGCCCTTGCAGTGCAAGAGATCAAATTCGCCCCGTTTCCCATCTACAACGGGAATGGAGCTGTCAGGACATACCGGCGTGCACAGCAGGCATTGCTTGCATTTTTCCACAATATACACCGGCATATCTACACGCCATTCGCCGGTATTGAACTCGGCCGAAGTGCCGCCGCCCGTTATGCCGCCGCCAAGCGTGACAGCCTGCCAGGAGATGGCCTCGTTGATGGTGTCGGTTATTTTTTTGCTCATTCGCGTACCTCCCTGAGCGCCAGCCGCAGCGCCTGCATGTTGCCCTGAATGACTTCGGGCTTGCTTGCGAACTTGTGGGTAAAGGAAGCCTCCATATCATGAAGGAACTCTTCTTCATCCATTAAGCCCGATACCTTGACAACGGCGGCAAGCATCGGCGTATTGGGAAAATATTTGCCAAGCGCCGCAACGGATATCGTGCGCGCATCCACCGTATATACCTTGCCCGTATATCCCTTGAGCAAGGGACGCAATTCCTCCGCAGGCTTTGCGGAGTTGATGACGATTGCGCCCTCAGGCTTGAGGCCAAGTGTGACATCCACCGCTTCTAAGAGCGTTTCGTCTACCACCGCCACGTAATCCGGTGCATAGATGTTGCTGTGAATACGGATTGGCGCGCTGTCGATGCGGTTGTATGCCGTAATCGGCGCGCCCATGCGCTCGGGTCCATATTCCGGAAAGCCCTGCACATACTTACCTGTGTGAAAAGCAACGTCAGCAAGCAGCAGCGCCGCGGTCTTAGCGCCCTGCCCACCCCTGCCGTGCCAGCGAATTTCTAGCATATTGCCTCCTTTTCTCACACCCGCTTAAAAACGGGTGCTGCTAATAGGGCCCGGTGTCTGCACCGGGCCCACGCAATTGTCATTTAGCGCTGCGCTAAAGCCTGCGCGAAATCTCCGATAATGTCGTCGATATCCTCTATGCCTACCGAGACGCGGATCATGCCGTCTGCAATGCCCATGCGCTCACGCTCTTCGCGGGCGATCTTGCCGTGCGTCATCGTGGCCGGGTGCTGAACTAGCGTGTCGAGATCCCCCAGGCTGACGCAGTACTTTGCCATGTGCAGCTTCTTAATAAACGCCTGCGCGCCAGGAATACCGCCTTCCACCTCAAAGGAGAGCATGCCGCCGTACACGCCGCCGAACTGCGCCTTGGCAAGCTCGTGCTGCGGATGGCTTTCAAGGCCCGGATAGACGACATTCTTCACTTCCTTCTGTGTCTGCAGCCACTGTGCAAATTTCATCGCGTTCTCACAGTGGGCGCGCATGCGCAGGTGCAGCGTCTTCAGGCCGCGAAGTTGGAGCCAGCAGGAGAAGGGGCTGGGCACCGGCCCAAGCTCCTGGTACATGGAGCTGCGGATGGCGTCCACAAACGCGAACTTGCCGCAGATAATGCCGCCAATGATATCGCCGTGTCCATTGATATATTTGGTGGAGCTATGCACCACCACGTCAATGCCGTAGGATAGCGGCTGCACCATGTAGGGGGAGGTGAATGTGCTGTCCACAATGGAGATGACGCCATTCGCCTTTGCCCAGTCCGCAAGCGCCTTGAGATCGAGCACAACCATGGTGGGGTTCGCGATTGTTTCGGCATAGACGACCTTGGTGTTGGGGCGCTTCGCCGCGTTGAGCGTAGCGGGCAGGAGATCCTCAACGAATGTTACTTCAATATGGAACTCCTCAAATATCTTGGTGAACAGGCCGTAGGTGCCGCCATATATCGTCCTGTAGGCGATCACATGGTCACCCGGATGCGCACATTGCATGACCGCAAGGGAAATTGCCGCCATACCCGAAGCTGTGGCGAGCGCCGCTTCGGCGCCTTCGAGCTCGGCTATTTTATCCTGCAGATCGTTCTGCGTCGGGTTGCGGGAGCGGGCGTATGTGTAAATGCCTTCCTTGTCGCCGGCGAGGTAACGGTCCATTTTTTCAGGCGTCCACACATAGGTGCTGGTCATGAACATGGGCGCTATGAGCGCACCAGTTTCAGGATCGGGAAGCTGCCCGGCGTGTACGGCCTTCGTTGCAAACTTTGCATGCTTGGTATCCATGATGTTACTCCTTTCCACCGCCAATGCGGATCATGACCTTAATATGTTTGGGCCCGTTCACGATCAGCTCCTCAAAGCCGTCCTGAATCAGGGTATCCAACGTCACTTCACGGGTGATGAGTTCATCGGTATTGATGAGCCCCTGTTCCAGGTAGGAAAGAGCAACGCCAATCTCATCCACATGAGCCTGGGAGGTATACAGCGTCCGCTCACCTTCCTGGAAGGTATTCATATCGAACACAGGCTTCTTTTCAAAGACGCCCATCACCATCAGTTTTGCACCGGGTCGCAGCGCTGAAATGGCGCTGTCCAGCGTGCGCTGGCTTCCAACGCATTCGTACACAACATCCGCAAGGCCGCCGTTCCATTCCTGTATGACGGGTACGAGATCGCCGTCGAGCACGTCGTGGTAGACGCATCCGTAGCTTTCCACCAGTTCCTTGCGGTCTTTGCCAACGCCGGCCACCAGAATTTTGCCTGCACCGGCAAATTTCGCGGCCAGCATGCAAGCAAGGCCAATGATCCCAGGGCCCACAACCACGACGGAACTGCCAGTGATATCGCCAAGTAGGCGCGTTGCGTGGATGCCGCAAGCCAAAGGTTCTGCCAGAGCGCCCTGCCGAAGCGTCACGGAATCAGGTACGCGGAAAAGACGGTCCGCATCCACCACCACATAGTCCGCAAAAGCGCCATCAATGCCAACGCCCAAGAAGCCCAGCTTTTCGCACACGTTGTAACGGCCAGAGCGGCACATGGCGCACGTTTTGCAGCAAAGCGTCCCGTTTGCGGTGACGCGGTCACCTGGCTTCCATCCCGTCACGCTTTCGCCTACCGCATCAATGACGCCGGTAAATTCATGGCCCAGGGTTAAGGGCGCGGTACGGCCGGTCAGACGGTGGGGCTTTGCAACGGGAATGAAGTTGGGGCCCACGTACTCGTGGCGGTCGGTCCCGCAAATGCCCGCGTAAGCGACCTTGATGCGCACATGGCCTGCGGATACCTCCGGTATCGGCAGTTCTTCTATGCGAACATCCTTATATCCATGCCAAACGGCAGCTTTCATGCGCGTCCTCCTTCCGCCGCGAAGAAACGCGACATCAGTTCTTCGAGTATGCTTCCCGGGGTCCTGTTGATGTCCCCGGCGAATGCTTCGGGCAGGCGCTCTGTTACGAACTTGCATGCCCCTTCAATAAACGCAATGCTTGCACGGCAGGCGGCATCGGGGCAATCCCGGTACGGATAAAGATCCAACGAGAACCATCCGTCGTAACCAAGCCTATCCAGCCAATAGAACAGCTCAAAATATTGCGGCCAATGCACCGAACCTACCGGCATGTCGTCATCCGCAATGCGGTAGTTGTCGTTGAGATGCAGGTGGAACAGGCGGTTTTCGTGTATCAGGATTGCAGCCGACTCAGCCGGATTTTCTCCAGCGTTAAAGGCATGTCCCACATCCAAAGTCACGCCGACGTTTGCGCAGCCTGTCGCCTGTGCGGCGGCAAGCGCCATGCCTGCGTTCTTCATCATGCAGCTCATTTTGGGTTCGCTGGTTTTATACTCAATGCCAAGCTTAATGGACGGATCATGCTGGGCGCAGATGCGCAGCCCTTCGACCATGCGCGCATAGGCTGCCGCATAATCGTTCTGGAATACATAATCAAACCCATCCTGCGCCATCCAAAGGCTCACAACGGAAACCCCGATGCTCCGGGCAAAATCCATTGCGCTCTTGACGAGACTGATGGCCTTTTGACGCTGCGCCTCATTGGCTGAGGACAGCGAGCCGTCCTTCCATTCCTTATCGCACACGAGCTCCACGCCCATGGCCGCAATCACAAGCCCGCGCTCCTGTAATACAGGTTGCACCTGTGCCCATGTCTTCTCATTCACATCATTGGGATAAGTGATTTCAATACCAGAAACGCCCTTTAGAGCACTGATACGCTTTACGCGGTCAAGAAAGGCAAGCCTTTCCTTATAGCCGTCGCCCACGTAGCGATCGGTACCCATTCCATAATCCCAAACGCCAACGCTGATTGGATTTTTCATATTTACTCCTTTGTGGAATACGTTTTGTAACCGCCGGTTACATTTCTGACCTTGAACCCGTTCTGGCTGAGTATGCGCTGCGCGGTATGGGCGCGCACGCCTACCTGGCAGTATTCAAGCACTTCTTTATTGGGATCCAGTTCCCCAAGCCTGTCCCGCAGCGCGTCAACCGGTATATTGATGGCACCGGGCAGATGCCCGCGCTCAAATTCCCGGGGCGTGCGCACGTCAAGCAATGTGGTGGTAGCGGGATCGTAGGTTTCAGCATCCTCATAATCCGCCATGGAGGATATGCCCTCCAATACGTTCTGGGCCACATAACCCAGCATGTTGACGGGGTCTTTGGCAGATGAATAGGGCGGCGCATAGGCAAGCTCAAGATCGCAAAGATCGGTAACATGCGCCTTCAAGCGAATTGCTGTCGCAACCACGTCCAGCCGTTTGTCCACGCCATCGGCGCCTATCATCTGGCAGCCTAAAATCCGGCCGTCGGCATGGAACAGAAGCTTGCAATCCATCTGCACCGCGCCCGGATAATAGGTCGCATGAGAAAAGGGATGCGTATATATCTTTTTGTAAGGGATGCCCGCCCGCTTGAGCGCGCTTTCATTTGCGCCCGTCACCGCAGCAGTCAGCCCAAACACTTTTACGATGGCCGAGCCCTGTGCGCCTTTGTAGGGATGGTCCAAGCCTACGATACTGTCGGCCACGGTACGCGCCTGCCTGTTGGCGGGGCCAGCAAGCGGAATTGCCGCGGCTTGCCCAGTTACAAAATCGGTAATCAGGGCTGCGTCACCCGCCGCATATACATTCTTGATGTTGGTGCGCATATACGAATCGGTGATGATATGTCCCCTGGGGCCAAGCGTTATACCCGAGCCCTTGAGGAACTCTGTCGCCGGGCGTACGCCCACGGCGCTCACCACCAGGTCCGTTTCAAAGCACGCACCGTCTTCGAGCGTGATGCGCACGCCGTTTTCCGCTGCTTCGAGCGCGGTAACCTTTTTGCCCAGTACGAGCTCCACGTTGTTGGACCGGAGTTCCTTGTGCACGATTGCCGCCATATCGGCGTCAAACGGCGGGAGGACATGGTCCATGGCCTCGATCAGCCGTACCGAAACGCCGCGCATGCGCAGGTTCTCGGCCATTTCAATGCCGATAAAGCCGCCGCCAAGCACTGCGGCAGACTTTATGTCCTGCTTTGCTACGAACTGATTAATCCGATCGGTGTCGTCAATGTTGCGGAGCGTAAATATCCGCTCCATTCCCTGCGGGAATAGCGCTACGGGTTCGGCCCCGGGGCAAAGCACCAAAGAGTCGTAGCTTTCCTCATATTCGCCGCGGTCCACGCTGTTCACGCGGACAATGTTGCGCGCAGTATCCACAGCTATGACGCGGCTGTGCGTGCGAACATCTATGCGAAAACGCACGCGCATCGCTTCGGGGGACTGCAAAATCAGCCCTTCACGCTCGGCAATCACTCCGCCGATATGGTAGGGCAGGCCGCAGTTGGCAAACGAAATATAACTGTCTTTTTCAAAGAGGACGATTTCCGCAGCCTCGTCCAGCCGGCGCAGACGCGCAGCTGTTGACGCTCCGCCCGCAACGCCGCCAACGATTACGATCTTCTTCTGCATATGTTTCTCCTTTTCCGCCAGCATTCAGCAGGTCAGGTATCCTTCATCAAGGAGTATCTCCGCAGTCCATGCGGCGGCCGTAGCGACGACAACGGTACATTTATCCGCCGTATGTGCGCCCGCCTCCTCGAATCCTGCTTTTTCGGCTGCGTCCCGGATAAAGAACGCCCTGCCGAAAATCTCCCTGTGGATATCATGGCAGATCACACTGCCGTATGTCTCAATAAACCGGCTGTGCAGCAGGTCTGCAAGGTGCATGCTTTGATCTTTTTCTTCCTTGTCGTTATCGAAGTACTCAAAGCGCCTGCCCGCGTAGGTTCCCATAAACAACAGCCCGCCTGCGTAGCCGCCGCAAACGCCGTCCCCAAACAGGCCCATGCCCGCGGCGAACCCGTTTGCAGCACGGAAGAGATGTGTTTCCTCCTTGCCGCTAATCTTGAACATTGCCGCTATCGTGCATTGCGCGCAGCCGCGGCAATGCTTTTCGTAATGGAACCCATCGCGGTAAGCGGTTTTGATCATTTCCACCCTGCAGGGCTCCTCAATGAATCTGCCCTGCCGCAGCTTTTCAAGCTGTGTACTTATAAGCTGAACCATTTCGGGCATACGTGTAAGCGCGTAGCGCTCACGTACATAGTCGCGCAGTTCCTGCCCCAGAAGCTCCGTTTCCCGGATGCAGGAGGCGAGCGCCTTGCATAAATAATGGGGTAGCTCTCCGGCAAAACGCACCGCAATCGCAGCGCCTAAAAGGGCCATCTCTCCGGCGGGCAGGTTTTGGGGTACGCCATCCTGAGAAACAGTTATAGCAGCAGCTTCCTCAGAGGCAAGCCTTGCAAGGCGTTCCGCTTCCTTTGTATCCAACCCGGCAAACGCCGTAAGGGCCGCGTATTCGATATCTCTAGGCACCATGCCATTCACTTCCGTTTCTATATATCTTAGTGCTCGGGATCTATCATCACTTTAAGGCCCTGTTTGTTCTTTACGACCTCAAAGGCATCTTCCCATTGGCTCATCGGGAAGACATGGGAAATGATCGCATCCACATTGACTTTACCCAGACGCACCAGCCGAATGGCCTTTTCCCACGAAGTGGGGATCTGTGCGTGGGAGCCCTGCACGGTGAGTTCCTTCTTTTTAATATTGTGGAAATCCACATCGATCGTATGGTTAAATACGCCCATGGGCACAAACGTGCCGCGGCGCGCGATCACATTCATCGCAAGGTCTACCGCTTTGCTCGAACCCGTGGCTTCGACAACAACATCGGCGCCGTAGCCTTCGGTGAGCTCCTTGCAGATCTTGCCCAGGTCTTCCTTTTGGAGATCCACGGCGCGATCAATGCCCAATTTCAGCGCAAGTTCCATACGCGGCGCATCATGCGTAAGCCCGGCTACGATGACGTACGAACCCTGCGCTTTCGCCACCTGTGCCGCATACAGCCCGATGGGGCCAGGCCCGAGTATGACAACCACATCGTTGACTCCGCACTGCGTGCGTTCGGTCAGCGCATGTACGCCACAGGAAAGCGGCTCTATGGATGCAGCCTGATCAAACGTCATGCTGTCCGGCATCTTCATAACGCTGCCCTTCCATGTGACAACATATTCTGCAAATGCGCCGTTCGCAGCGGAACCTATGCCACGGCGTTCGGGGCAATGGTTAAACTCACCGCGCTTGCAGAAACGGCAATGGCCGCATACATGGTAGGTCGTCTGCGACAATACGCGGTCACCAATACTGATGCCCTCTACATTGGATCCCACCATATCCACAACGCCCGATACTTCGTGACCAAGTACGACGGGAGGATGCAGCGCGAAGCCGCCCTCGTTTATATACACGTTATCTGTCTGGCAGATGCCGGCACGTTTGACCTTTATTCTGACCTGATCCGGTCCGGGGACAGGAGTGTCTATCTCCATCAGTTGAAAGTTACCCGGCTCGATTTTGGTCTTTACCAATGCACGCATACTTCTTCTCCTTTTTCCTGACTATAAATTGCTATCTAATCCTGCGGCACTGCCACAGGCAATCCGCTATTTGTCAGCGGGCATGCCAATAGGGGGCCTGCTTGCGCAGCCCAACAAATTCGCTGTAGAGACGATCCATGACGCGGTGTGTCCCGGCGTCGGGCAAGAAGCTTGTGTACTCGCCGCAGGCGTCAGGCAGGCAATTTTCCAGAGCCAGACGCGCGGTTCTGACGATGCCCTGTATGCCAAGTTCTTTGCGGTTGGGGCGCAGCACGGTCTTGTTGAGCGTATCGGCAACAAGCTGGCAGATAAAATCGCTTTGCGCGCCGCCGCCTGAAAGATAGATTGGGCCTTCGGACTGCGGCAGATGTTCAAAGCAATCCCGAAGCGAAAGCGCCATGCCCTCATAGGCGGCCCGCAGCAGGTCAAAGCGAGTATGATCCGCGCGCAGCCCATAAAAGCCGCCGCAGGCGCATGGGTCGCGGAACGGCGCGCGCTCGCCATATAAATAAGGATGAAACAGAACGCCGTTGCTCCCAGCAGGCACATTTTTCAGCGATTGGTCGATTATATCAAAGCCAACTTCGGGGCATAAGAGGTTTCGTACCCAATCGATGGAGGCTGTTCCGCTGTTGGCCGCCATCACCCGGTTGTATTTGCCGTGCAACACGCTGCAAAGAGCGCTTCCGTTGGTATCGGAAACATCCACCTGCGCCGCGTCAAGCAGCATTTCGCAGCACAGCGTGGTGCCAAGTATGCAGCAGCCATCGCCCGCGTTACGCATGCCCACGCCCAAAGCGACCGACGCAACATCGATGCAGCCTGTCACAACGGGTACCCCTATTGGAAGCCCGGTCTCTTTGTGCGCCTGCTCGGTCACGCAACCAAGCACATGCGTGCTCGGGTAAAGCGGCGGCAGCGCGTCCTTCATTTCCGGGATATCCAACCGATCGAACATCTCATCCACATAATCCTTGGTGAATATGTCTATGGATGCGGTGGACTGGTCCGAATAATCCGAAGCAACGATGCCGGTAAGCCGGAAGTTAAGCCAATCCTTGCAGTGGAACACATGCGCAATACGTTCATAATCGGATGATCTTTCCTGCTTGAGCCATTGCAGAATGACGGGGTAAGCGCCCGCAAAAAGCGCCGTGGAAGAACGGGAGACTAATAAATCGCTCATCTCCCGATCATTCTCAATGCCCTTGCGCGCGCGTGTATCGTTCCAAAGTATGGCGTTTCCAACAGGCTGCCCGTTTGCGTCTATGGGCCACATGCCGTCTCCTTGGGCGCAGATGGCAACGCCACTGAGCCTGTGCCACGCGTCGGCAGCCTTTTCGCTCAGCTCCCGTGTCACATCGCACAACAGCCGCCACAGCGCCTCCATATCCATTTCACAGGCGCCGGGAAAGGGAGAGAGCGTTTGCGCGTTGCGTTCAGAGAGCGCCAGGATGTTATCTTCCTCCATAAGCGCTGCCTTGATCTTTGTGGTCCCCGCGTCTATTCCCAGATAAACGGCCACGTTGCCGCCTCCTTTATTGCTCTGCTGCTCTAGTCGCCCAGATACGCTTTGCTCAGCGTATCGTCAGCCAGAAGCTGATCCCTGGTGCCGGAAACCTGTACGCGCCCAACTGAAAGGATGTACGCGCGGTCGCAGATTTCGAGCGCCTTGTTTGCATTCTGTTCCACCAGAATGATGGTCGTCCCCTGGCGGTTGATTTCCTGAATGATTGAGAATATTTGTGAAACGATGATGGGCGCTAAGCCCAGTGAGGGCTCGTCGAGCATCATCAGCTTGGGGCGCGCCATAATGCCGCGCGCAACCGCGAGCATTTGCTGTTCGCCGCCCGAAAGCAGGCCGCCATACTGCGTTTGCCGTTCCTTCAGGCGCGGAAACATCGTGAATACGCGCTCAAAATCTTCCTTAATTTGTGCGTTATCCGAACGCAGGTTGCAGCCCACGCGCAAGTTCTCCATGACGGTAAGCTTCGCGAAGATTTGCCGTGCCTCAGGTACATGGATGAGGCCTGCTTTTACAACGTCGTATGGCTTGGACGGAACGGGAGCGTCAAGATACCGGATGCTGCCCGCCGTCGGTTTCATGACAGAAGAGATACATTTGAGCAGGGTGGATTTGCCCGCGCCGTTTGCACCAAGCACCGCCACGATCTCGCCTTCGTTCGCTTCCAGGGAGATTCCCTTGAGCGCCTCGATGCCGCCGTATGCCGCCTTGAGGTTTTCAATCTTGAGCATTATTCTTCCACCCCCAGATATGCATCGATCACAACGTGGTTGTTCTTAACCTGTGTTGGCGTGCCTTCGGCAATTATTTTGCCAAAGTTGAGCACCGTTACCGCATCGCACAGGTTGGTGACGACGTCCATATGGTGTTCGATCATTAGTATCGTGATGCCGAACCGCTTTTTTATCTGCTGGATGAACGCGACCAAGTCCAGCGACTCGTCGGTATTCATTCCCGCAGCCGGCTCATCAAGAAGCAGCAGCTTGGGGTTGAGCGCCATTGCGCGCGCAATTTCCAGCTTACGCTGATGGCCATAAGGAAGGCAATTTGCGCGTTCCTGCGCACGGTCCTCTAAGCCTACAGCCTCTAACAGTCCCATTGCTTTTTCGCGAATTTCCTTCTCGCAAGCGCGGTAACGTCCAAGACGCAACAGCGCTTCGGGCAAGGTGTACTTCGCGTCCATGGAACTTGCCATGATGACGTTCTGCAGAACGCTCATATTTCCAAACAAGCGAATGTTTTGAAACGTACGCCCGATTCCCAGGCTCGCAACACCATGCGGCGTGGTAGCGGTGATATCCTTTTCATAGAAAAAGATGTTTCCCGCATTGGGCTTATAGATGCCCGTAATAGTATTAAATATGGTGGTTTTGCCCGCACCGTTGGGGCCGATGAGCCCATGGACGGTGCCTTCCTCGATTATAACGCTGAAGTCGTCTATCGCGCGGACTCCACCAAAGTGCTTTTCAACATGACGCATTTCAAGAACTGGTTTCATATGCTTATTCCTCACAGTCGCCTATGTTCTTGCTGCGCCGCTTCTTATGCAAGTTTGCGGGCATGTTCTTAAACCAGGCGATGGTACGGCGCAGGGAGAACTCCTTGTACCCATACAGACCGTCGGGTTTCAACAGAATGACAAGCACCACCGCAATTCCGTAGAGCAGCATGCGGTACTCTGCCAAATCCCGGAAAAGCTCCGGCAGCAGCGTAACCAGAAGCGTACCCAGTACCGAACCCGTCAAGGAGCCCAATCCGCCGACTACGGTCGTGGTAATCAATTCGCAGGATTTGGAAAGGTTGAACATGGCCGGCGTAATGAATGTGAGATAGTGCGCATACAGCGCGCCCGCCCATCCTGCAAATATCGCGCTGAACACGAAAGCCAGCCGTTTGTAGCGGAACACATTGATGCCTACGGCTTCCGCCGCCATATCGTTCTCGCGGATCGCCGTGAGGTTGCGGCCGAATTTGGAATGGATGAATGTCCACGCGATGGCAAACGCCGCCACAGCGCAGATCACAGCAACCAGTACGCTTGTCGCTCCCGGTATGCCCGAAAAGCCGCTCGCTCCACCCGTAACAGGCTGTATGTAATTAAACAGCACTCGTACGCTTTCGCCAAAGCCAAGGCAAGTGATCAGGAAATAGTCGCCCTTTAGGCGTATGGTCAGCGAGCCCAGCAGGTAGCTGATTACGCCAGCCAATGCGGCGCCGCACAGCATTGTAACTGCAAACGGCAAATTCAATTTTACGGAAAGGATCGCCGACGTATACGCGCCTATGGACATGAAGCCCGCGTTTCCGAAGGAGAACAGCCGTGTAAATCCGGTCAGTATGGACATGCCCAGCACGGCTATAATGTTAATGCACGTCAGAATGATGACGCCTTGCTGAAAGGAGTTCAGCATAGAAGCACCTACTTTCTTATCAGGCCTTTTCCTGCACGTCCACACCCATCAAGCCGCTGGGCTTGACCAGGAGTATGACGATGAGCAAGGTAAAGGAAATGAGATCCCGCAAACCGGAGCTAAGGTAGCCTGAGGCAAATGTTTCGATTACGCCCAGAAGGATAGCGCCTATGATAGCCCCCGGCACGCTGCCAAGCCCACCAAGAACCGAAGCGATGAAGGCCTTGAGTCCTACGTTACCCATCGTGGGATAGACGTTATATTTGAGTCCCAGGAGGATGCCAGCACATCCGGCCAGAGCGCCTGCTAAAATGAATACCATCGCTACGCTCCGGTCAACGCGTACACCCAGCAGACTTGCCGTCTGGCTGTTGCAGGCAATCGCACGGACATTGAGACCAAATTTTGACTTGTTAATAACCAACACCAGAGTAATTAACATAACGGCCGTGATGATCAGGCTGATCAGATCGAGCACGCCGATGCGGAAGGCACCGATCTCAACCGACGAGACCGGGAGCACCGCGGGATACATTTTGAATTTTGCGCCAAATATCAGTGTCGCCGCATTCTGATAGGTAATTGAAAGCCCCATGGCGGCGATCATCAGGAACATGTTGGGCGATTTGTTGTTGCGGATCCGGCGGTAAGCAAAACGCTCGTTGAGAAAGCTGATGAGCGCCGCGCCGACAATGCCCAATGCTGCCGATGCAAGAAAAGGAAGTTGCAGCGCTGAGACCGACATAAACGCGACATAGGCGCCAATCATCGCAACTTCGCCATGTGCCCAGTTGGAGAAATCCAGCAGGCTGTATACCAGCGAATAACCTGTGGCGATCAGGGCGTATATGCCGCCGATCGAGATGCCTGTAATCAACTGCTGTAGGAACATGTTTACACCTCAATCCAATGCTGTTTCCGCCTGCGGCGGAAAGACCTTTTCGGGATATGAGGCCTGCCGCAGAATGCGGCGGGCTGCTCATTCCGTCAATCGGGAAGATAGGACGGGAAGGATATAGGGAACCGTCCTCCCCTCCATCCAAAAAAGGAGGCGGGGAGGAAGGAGATGCGGCCTCCCCGCCAGAAAGTTCATCTGATTACGAAATCCTGCTGACAATTAGTCAGAGTAAACACCATTGAACTCGAACACGCCGTTCGTGCAGGTGAAGATCGCAATCTCCCTCTGGGGGTTATGGGTAGCAGCATCCATTTTCATGGCTCCCAGCAAACCAGTGAACGTATCGGTGTTCTCCAGAGCGTCGCGGATGGCGGTGGGCTCGGTGGAATTGGCGCGTTCAATGGCGTCCTTGATCCAGAGCAGACCGTCGTTGCCATACAGGCACTCGGCTTCAACCGCGATGTTGTACTTCGCCTTGTATTCCTCGGCATAAGCCTTGGCTTCGGGGGTATTAAAGCCGATACGGGAGACATAAGAAGCGCCTTCGAGCGCGCCGCCCGCGAGGTCAGCCAGCTCATTGCTATCCCAACCGTCGGTACCGAGCATAACTGCGTTGATGCCCAGCTCGCGTGCCTGCTTGGCGATGAGCGCCACGTTCTGATAAATCCACGGGATGAAGAGCACTTCGGGTTCTGCCTGCGCAATCTTGGTGAGCTGTGCACGGAAATCGTTGTCGCCGCTCTGCGCCTGCTCGGAAGCAACCATGGTACCGCCGTTGGCAGTAAATGCATCCGTAATGAAGGAGCCTACGCCGGTGGAGTAAGCGTCGGTAATGTCGGTGATAATCGCGCCCTTCTTAAAGCCCAGCGTGGTTGCGGCATATTTGCCGAGCACCGTGCCCTGGAAGGAGTCGATGAAGCAAAGGCGGAAGGAGTACGGGTGCAGCTTGCCGTTCTCATCCACGGTTACCTTTTCGTTGGAAGCGGCGGTGGCAATGACGGGAACCTTCAGTTCGTCAGAAACAGCCGCGATGGGGATATTGCAGCTGGAGAAGTTGGTGCCGACAACGGCGACAACGCCTTCTTCTTCAACCAGCTTTTTGTAAGCACTCACAGAGTCCGCAGCTTCGCCTTTGCCGTCCAGGCCGATGATCTCAACCGGTCTGCCTAAGATACCGCCGCTGGCGTTGACCTTTTCTGCCGTGAGCAGCATGCCGTTGAGGCCTGCCTGGCCCCAAAGAGCTGTGTCGCCGGAAAGCGCGCTAACATAGCCGATCTTGATGGGTTCTCCTGCAGGAGCTTCGGTTGCCGCGGGGGCAGCAGGCTCTTGCGTTTCGGGAGCGGCGGGCGCGGCCGTCGGCTCACTGGTTGCTGAGGGCGCTGCGCACCCGCCCACAAGGGCAGTAAGCATGAGCAACGCTACGAGAAGGGCTACGATCTTTTTAGTGGACTTCATGTTTTCTCCTCCGTTTTTTCGTTTGAATCTGCCATGCCAGGGCTGCACCGGACATGGCAAGCTTTAATATCAGCTTGTAATGCCATCCGACGATGGGATATTGGGGGAATATTAATCCGACTGAAGGAAATTGAAGGGTTATGCGATTGCGCTTTTAGAGTCAAGCAGGCTTCGCGCGGTTACGCTGTCTGTCACCAGAACGTCGATACACCCCGTTCGAAGTGCGCCGATGATCGCGTCCCGTTTTTGGACTCCCCCGGCGACTGCAATGACGTGCGGAATATTTTTGAGTGTATCCGGGTCGACGCCCAACGTCAGGCTGCTCAGTTCGCCGTCTTCCCAGTTGCCGTTGATATCGAACCGATTGAAGCAGATATCGCCGACGTAACCCGCAATGCGGAGCATTTCTACCTGGTCGGGGCTGATGTAGCCATTTTGCACGACGGTAGCGTCTTGCTGTATTTCACCGATACCCATGATTGCGATATCACATCGTCTCATGGCTTCAAGAACCCGCAGAATACTATCCTCCCGCATAATGAGTTCCTTGGCCAGTTTGCTGTCAAACATCGCGGGTGCATATAAATTCTGATAACTGCAGTGGAGCTTGCTCGCAAGAATTCTTGTGATTTCATCAGGCTTTGTCATGGTATGGTTGCCGCTGATGTTCATGCCGCCTACAAGCTGGATTACGCTGCAATCCGTCTTGTGGGCATCCCGCAGCGCATTTACAGTGCCGCCCATGGTTTGGCCCCAGGAAATGCCGATGGTGTTGCCATCCCTGATAAAGTCGTCCAGATATTCGGCCGCCTTGCCGCCCAGCACGTGTAAAAGCGGTGCCTCGGTCTGGTCGCAATCCGCAACGAGTGCCTGACGGATTCCATAGCGCTCCTCAATCGCGCTTTCTAGCCGTATATACTCCTGATCCAATCCGTTAATCCGTATACTGACAACGCCATCAGCCACCAGATTTTTGACAATCTGGTTCACGCGCTGGCGCGGGATTTGCAGGCGCCTGCCAATTTCCTCTTGGGTGAGGCCTACCTCATAATACCAATGTGCAATTCGGATTCGAGTGCGTTGATCGATTACCATAGCGCTCCCCCGTTTTTCTCGAAGTACCTCTGCAAATAAGCAGCCGGCTGGACATTTGAGGTAGTGATAAAAGGATATTTAGCGAAATCGGACATTTGTCATGGTGATGTATATTTGTCACCTTAAAGTATTATCATTCCGCACTGCCTTTTTGTCAATAGAGAATTTCGAGTCAAAATATACCTGTTTTTGGGAGGTATCTGGGTGTTTTTGAATGTGAACAGGGCTTTGTTTTAAGAATTCACTTAAACAGTGCATGACAAATGTCTGATTTTATGACACAGGTATTCTTGAGCAGCAGGTATGTTCCAACCGCCCGTTTCGTTGCACGGCGGAATGTGTCATCAATCCTGCATCAGACAACGGACGCCGGCCAGCACAAGCGGCTGACCGGCGTATCCAACGAAAAAACTCTCGCGTTTTGGAATCTTTGGGAACACGGCATCCCGATCTAGATCCGTCATGTGCTCATTTCATAGCCTACGGACAGTGGACGAATCGTTCCCCTGCTTCCCCTTATCCCAGAACTGACGCCTAGATATTTAAAAGTTTTTAAGAATGTACTTTGCCGTTTTCACGTCCGTCACAAGCGTATTGACATACCCCCCGCGCAACGCGCCAAGGACAGAGTCACCTTTGTTTTGCCCTCCCGCCACAGCGATTACCCGTTTGATGTCTTTTAGGATATTCGGGTCAATGGTGATGGTCCGGCGTGCGATATTGGTGTTGCAAATTTCACCGTCCCGGTTGAAGTAATTTGCGCACACATCCCCTACCGCGCCATTTTCAAGAAGCTCGCTGACAGCGTCCTCCTCATACAGGCCATTTCCGCCAATCTCCGGCATGCCGCCTATTCCAATCAGGCAGACATCTGTCATCGCCGCACGGTCTAACACGTGCTGAATATGCGGCTCGCCCATGAGGGCGTCCTTTAACTCCACCGTGCGGCAAAAACAGGGGGCATTGATGACATAGCCGCGCCCGTTGTACTTATCCAGCAGCTTTTGTGCCATGATGTTGGGCTGCATTTCTGAGAAGGAGATGCCTGCGCCACCCAAAAGCGTGACGATCTCCAAGTTGATCACATGCTTGTTTTCTGCCAGGCTGTCCACTAAAAATTCCAGTGTTCGCCCCCACGCGCAGCCGATTTTCATATTACTGCGCACATACTGTTCAAACAGCCGCGCTCCCGCGCGCCCCAGACGCTTCATAAGCTCCTTAGGATCGTCGTCCGGACAGTCTACCACCCTGACGTCCAGAAGCTTAAATCGCTCCTTGATCTCGGATTCCAGAGACGTATTGGAGGAGGTATTGCGCACATCCACAATTTCTATACGGATGATGCCTTCCTCTTTTGCCTCCTGTATGAGCCTGCCCAGCGTCACACGAGAAATGCCCAGCATTTCTGCTACCTGAACCTGCGTGTAGCCCTTCTCATAGAGGTAATAGGCGGCCTTCAGCTTAAGTGCGTAGCGTTGGTCAGAGCTGATCGACATCGGGCCTCACCTCCTTTTGTCAAATAACGCAACTATTTCTTTGCCGGAAGATGGATGCACCTGCCTAAAGCGTCCGTTACCGCTTCTAAGAACGCTTCGGAGAAAGTAGGGTGCGGATGGATAATGTTAGCCACCTCTTCGGCCGTAATTTCCATGGCCATAAGCGCAGCAGCCTCGGTAATCATTTCCGTAGCCAAACCACCCACCATGTGTACGCCTAATATCTCGCCATATTGCTTATCCACAATCACCTTGACAAAGCCTTCGGTTTCACCCGAAGCGATTGCCCGGCCGTTGGCGGCAAAATGGAATTTCCCCACCGCAACGTCATACTTCTCTTTTGCCTGCTCCTCCGTAAGGCCAACCGATGCGGCCTCCGGCAACGTATACAGGCAGCCGGGTACATAGTTAAGATTTACCCTCTCATTATGCCCCAAAGCGTTCGCGGCTGCAACCTCTCCCATTTTGAACGCGGCATGTGCGAGCATGGCGCGGCCAAATACAAGATCGCCTGCGGCGTAAATATTGGGTATATTGGTGCGCATGTAGTCGTCCGTTACAACCTTGTTGCGTTCGACCTTGATTTTTTCCTTAAGCTTGCCCAGGCAACTTAAATCCGCAAAACGGCCGATGGAAAGAAGCACCTTATCCGCCTCGATGGGCGCTTTGCCGCTGACGACAAGTACCGGAAGCCCGCCGTTCTCGTCGATCCTCTCCACTTTTGCGCCCGTGATGAGTTCGACTCCTGCTGCCTTTAAGGACTTTGCAACGGCGGCAGAAACCTCGCCGTCCAGGGTAGCTGCAACCTTATCAAGCGCCTCCACAATCGTGACCTTGCTGCCAAACGCGGCAAATGCCACCGCGATTTCGCAGCCGATGATACCGCCGCCTATGATCGCCAGGCGCTTGGGCACTTCGGTAAGCTCTAAAATATCGTCCGAAGTGATGACGTTTGTCTGCTCCACACCGGGGATGGGGATGACGCCAGCTACCGAACCGCCGCAGAGTATGGTATTCTTCGTCTCATAAACCTGCCCGTTGCAGGATATGTGCGTCTCATCCTCCATAGAGGCCTCGCCCTTGACAGAGTCGATCTTGTTGCTTCGGATTAAAGAGGCGACACCGTCGGTGAGTTTTTTGACCACGCCGTTTTTATATTTGACGACGGCGGGCATATCCACAGAAAGGGAACCTGCGTCTATTTTAATGCCGCGCGCGCCCGCGTGCCGGATTGTTTGGATGCTCTCGGCAGTTTTAATATAGGTCTTGGTAGGAATGCAACCGCGGTTAAGGCAGGTGCCGCCCATAACGTCCTTTTCAAATATGACTGTTTTTGCACCGAGCTGCGCTGCTCGGATCGCCGCGACATACCCCGCCGGGCCGCCGCCGATTACCGCTACATCATAACTTTCGTTTGCCATAACGTTCCTCTCTTTTTACCCCTATGGAAGTAGGCAGGAGGAAAGTATCCTTAACCCCTGCCTCCATACTCATGCAACGCGCTGTTCACATCCCGCGCGCATATTTATAATATCACGTTCATCGGGTTTTCCAGGAGCTTACGCAGCGTAACCAGGAACTGCGCCGGCGGTACGCCGTCCACCAGCCGGTGGTCGAAAGTAAGAGAAAGACCCATTTTCTTTGCGACTGCGACCTGGCCGTCTTTGAGTATCAGCTCGTCCTTGATGCCGCACACGCCCAGGATTGCCGCATTAGGCAGGTTGATGATGGGCGTAAATGACGTAATGCCGTACATGCCGACATTGGACACGCTGAATGTCGATCCGGTATATTCACTCTGCTGAAGCTTGCCGCTGCGCGCGCGGGCTGCAAGATCCTTCGCCTTAAGGGCTAACGCCTCCAGGCCAAGCTGATCCGCATCCATGATAACGGGCACGATCAGTCCTTCATCAAGTGCCACCGCCATACCGATATTCACGTGGTTATGCTGAATAATGGTATCCTCCTCCCCCATGCTGACGAGAAGGTTTTTATGTTTGGCGAGCGCTTTTGCTACGGCCTTTACTACGAAATCGTTGATACTGATTTTGTCTTCGCGGCCTTCATTAATGGCGTTACGCAGCTCCAGAAGCTTCGTGACGTCGGCTTCCGTGCTTTCGGTTACGGTGGGCACCAGGGAGGCTTCCGCCATGTTGCGCGCCACCGCCTTGCGCATGCCCGTCATCTTAATAATGGTATCATCGCCTACAGCCGACACAGCGCCCGCGCGAAGGACGTCTTCCTTGGTGATCTTTCCGCCGATTCCTGTGCCGGTAACAGCCGCAAGGTCAATGCCCTTGCCAGCGGCGATGCGCTTAGCGAGCGGCGTAGCCAGCACAGCCTGTACGTCCGCACCCACAACCTCGCCATGCTTGCCCGAAGGCGTGACCGAGGAAAGCAAAACGCCGTTGTCGGAAGCGAGCTTCTTCGCGTAAGGCGTAGCCGCGATCCCTTCGCCAGAAAGCCTGGGCGCTGCAGCCGGCTGCGCTGCTGCCTCCGGCGCACTTTGCACGGGAGCTGCAGAAGAAGCGGAAGCGGAAGCCGCTTCCGGGATCTTTTCGCCCGGCTCGCCAATATAGCCGATGGTCTCTAACACAGGTACCGTAGTACCCGCGGGGAAAAGCTGTGCAAGCAGCACACCGGAGTATGCCGCTGGCTCTTCCATGGTGATTTTATCCGTCTCGATCTCGATGAGCGGCTCGTCTTTTTCCACACGGTCGCCCACGTTCTTAAGCCAGTTGACCAGTACGCCCTCTTTCATGTCCATACCGTTCTTTGGCATGATGACTTCAAACGCCATACCTTTACTTCTCCTTCGCTTTTATAGGATCTCGCGCACAGCCGCCTCGATCCTGTCCGGGCCGGGAAGCACGCGCTTTTCCAATTCGGGATTGAAGGGGACGGGGCAGAACATGCCGCCCACCCGCTTGATGGGCGCGTCCAGATAATAAAATGCGTCGCTGTCCACGATGGTACTTACAATTTCGCCGCCGAAGCCTCCAAACTCCGTTGCCTCGTGTACGACCACAACCTTCTTGGTCTTCTTTGCGGTGGCGATGATGGCGTCGGTATCAAGAGGCGAAAGGGTACGAAGATCCAGTACCTCGACTTCCTTTCCCGTTTCGGCCTTGATTTTTTCCGCCACCTCCAATGCCATCAAAACCTGACGGCCATATGTGATGATAGAGAGGTCACGCCCTTCGCGCTTTACATCCGCAACGCCAAGAGGAATGGTGTAGTCTTCTTCCGGGACCATACCCTTGGTACGATAGAGCAGCTTCGGTTCGAGGAAGATGCAGCAGTTATCGTCACGTATGGCGGACTTCAAAAGTCCCTTTGCATCGTACGGGGTGGACGGTACGATCACCTTCAACCCCGGTACATGGCAGTACATCTGCTCAAGCGACTGGCTGTGCTGCGCCGCAGCGCCGGTGCCGCCGCCGTGCGCAGTACGGATGACGAGCGGCATTTTGACTTTTGCGCCAAACATATAGCGCATTTTTGCAGCTTGGTTGATAATCTGGTCGTAGCAGACCGCCATGAAATCTGAGAACATCAGTTCCACGATGGGGCGCATGCCGGTAATGGCGGCACCGATACCCGCGCCGATGTAGGCGGTTTCGGAAATGGGGGTATCCATCACCCGTTCCGGGCCAAATTCCTGTATCATGCCCTTGGATACGCCAAAGGCACCCGCATATACGCCGATATCTTCTCCCATAAAGAAGACGTTCTCATCCCGGCGCATTTCTTCGCTCATCGCCTCATTCAGGGCGACCGCGTAGGTAATTTCTTTCATAGCCATAATGGTTTCCTCCCTCCCTGTTATTCCGCGTACACGCCGTCGAGCACGTTCTCTGGATCCGGCGAGGGGCTGCTCATTGCAAACTGAACGGCAGCCTCAATCTGATCGGTCGTCTTTTTATCCATCTCGTCGACTTGCTCTTTTGTGAAGATCTTGTTCTCAACGAGATAGTTCTCAAAACGGGCGATCGGGTTGCGGTCTTTCCACCAGTTGATTTCATCCTTGGTGCGGTAAAGGTTGCCGTCGCTCTTGGAGTGGCCGGAGGTGCGGTAGGAATGTTCCACAATCAGCATGGGGCCATTATTGACGACATATTCCCTGGCCTTCTTTATGGTATCGTATACTTCGAGCACATTGTTACCGTCGCAGTCGACGGCCTTCATGCCGTAGCCCGCAGCACGTTTGCTTAAGTTGGTTTCTTTTGTGACCTTGTCAAGCGGTGTGGACATGCCGTAGGTGTTGTTGATCATAACGAACATGACAGGCAGGCTCCAGACGGCAGCCAGGTTCATGGCCTCGTGGATTGCGCCCTCGTTGGAGGCGCCATCCCCAAAGTACACGACGCATACGCGATCGAGTCCCTTTTTCTTCGCGGTAAGCGCAGCACCGCAGCCGATCGGGCCGTTCGCGCCTAAGATGCCGTTTGCGCCCAATACGCCCTTGTCAAAATCACAGATATGCATGGAGCCGCCACGCCCGCGGTTGAGGCCGGTTTCCTTGGCCAGTATCTCCGCCATCATATGATTGACATCGCAGCCTTTGCCGATTGCTTCGCCGTGGCCGCGGTGGGTGGCAAGCATATAATCATCCGCATGCAGCGCATAGCCGGTACCGATACCGGTTGCCTCTTCTCCAATGCCAAGGTGCGTCGTTCCATGAACCATACCCTTGCCAAAGAGTTCAAAAACCTTTTCTTCGAATTTTCTGACCACCATCATCCCTTCCATCAAGCGACGCAGGAGGTCTTTGTCATCCTTATAGCAGTCTTCCGGGCTTGTACAGGTAAACGTGTCAAGCTTGGGATTTGTCAAAACAACCACTTCCTTTACAAATTGACATTTACAAGTGTAAACTATGTATTCAAATATATCATAGCATATATTATTCTATGACTTATATTGTCGGATGTCAACTCGATTTACAGATGTATATGTAAAATGCAAAAAATAAAATGCTTTCCATTGCAGCGTATCAGCCACCTGCAAGGAAAGGCGTTTTGTTATATGAATAGGGCTGCAGCGTTTTCCTGAGCGCTGCAGCCCTATTATGAAAATGATTAAACCTTTTTTACGACCTCGTCGGGCATTTTTTCTGTGCCTTGCCCATAGTACTTGAAGACATTGACGGCCTGTTCCACCTGTGCCGGCGTCATAGAGGCGACGTTGCCGGCGGCTTTTGCAATGAGGTAGGTCTTCGCCGCTTCCTCCAGATACACACAGGCATACAGCGCTTCCTTTAAGGACTTTCCTACCGCCATTACGCCGTGATGCTTTAATATGACGGCAAGCTGGTCGCCAAGATTGTTGACCGTTTCAATGCCCATATCAAGGCTTGCGGCGGAGCTGAACGGGCAGACCTTCACGGGGCCTTTGGTCGCGTTTGCAAGCGTTGTCACGACCACCGGAAATTCATCCTGCACAAGACCGATGGCGGTGGCGTAGGGCTGGTGCGTGTGGATGACGCCATTCACATCCGGGCGGTGTTTGAACACATACAAAAGCGCCATGGTGTCTACCGAGGGTTTACGGGTGCCTTCCTTAATGTTGCCTTCGATATCCATCACCAACACGTCTTCGGGTACCATATCCGAATAAATCATACCGGAAGGGGTAACAAGAATGTCCCCATTTTCCATGCGTGCGCTGACGTTACCACCGGAAAGCGCGATCAGGCCATACTTGTCCAGCGATATGCCGGTTTTGATGATCTCTTGCTTCTGTTG
>JAEYSE010000062.1 GCA_023435025.1 Bacillota bacterium | reverse complement strand
CAACCGCATGGAAACGGGAATTGGCAAGGCTTTTTTGGCTGCTGCTGCTTCCTTTGGCGGCGCTCCTGCCCAAACTCGCCGGGCGGTATCCCTTGGCGGTGGAGCGGCTGTTTGGCCAGGGGCTTTACCCCATCTTCCACGCCATACTACGCTTTGTGTTCGACATTGTGCCGTTTTCTGTTGCCGAATGGCTGCTGTATGGGCTAGTAATCGGTATACCAGGTCTTATTCTGGTTCATCTGGCGCGCGCGGCGCTAAAACAAATAAGCTGGCTGAAATTCACCCGTTTTCTGATTACGCTGCTCATCATAGGCTGCGTTGCGTTCAACGGGTTTTATGTGTTGTGGGGGTTCAATTATTTTCGCCCCGGGCTAAGCTACCGACTGGGGCTTGATGTGCATGACCGGCCGGTGGAAGAGCTAGCGGGCCTTTGCTACGCGCTCGCTGAGGAAGCAAACGCGCTGCGCGAACAGGTGCCGCAAGATGCGCGCGGCGTATTTACGCTTCCAAATGGCGTACAGGAAAGCTTTGATACAATACCCGAAGCGTACCGCTCGCTCTCTCGGACATTGCCACAGATCGGCGCAACCGCCTCGCGGCCCAAGACTGTTCTCCTTTCCACCGGTTTAAGCTGGGCGGGTATTTCCGGCATATACATTCCGTTTACGGGGGAAGCCAATGTGAATATTGACCAGCCCGCGCTTTTAATCCCTTCCTCCGCCGCGCACGAAAGCGCGCACTCCTTGGGAATTGCCCGGGAAGATGAAGCAAATTTCGCCGCATATCTCGCATGTATGGCATCAGACGACATTGCCACGCAATACTCCGGTGTCATGCTTGCGCTCATACATAGCGGCAACCAGTTGTATAAAGCCGACCGCGACGCATACGCCAAGCTATACGCCACCTATCACGAGGGCATACTGCGCGATCTTGCAGATTATGACGCATACTGGGCGCTGTTTGAGGGGCCTGTTGAAGAGACCATGACCAAGGTAAACGACGGGTATCTGAAGCACAACCAGCAGGAAAGCGGCGTACGCAGCTATGGTGAAATGGTGGACCTGCTGCTTGCTTACTTTGAGCAGCGCAATAGATAAAGCCTACTCCATTTCCCGTTCCTGTTTTCTAAGCATTTCGTACGCAAGCTCCAGACGCGCAAACAGTCCTTTCCCCAGCGGCAGCGCTTCCGTTTCCAGCCCGAAAGGGGTTTGCCTGTTTTTGCATCCAAAGTACACACCGCCCAATGCGACGGCGCTGTAATGCCACTCACCGCGCAGCGTACAAAGTATGGAAAGAGCACCCGAAGACAGCGCGGGGGCGATATAGGGCTTAAAGCCCAGCGCGCGCACTGCAAGGTTGGCCTCTACCGTTTTTTGTGTCAGCTCCAGGGATAGCGTCTCATCATAGTTTACAATGCTGTTGGCAATGACAAGTCCCTGCCCGTGCGGGCCATACGCGCGGCCCTCCCGCAAAAAGGAGGAAAGCCGCTCATCTTTTTTTGCGTAATACGCAGCGCGTGCGTTCATAACGCCAAGGCCATACCCCCGGACTTGTTCGGCCAATAGGCCGAGATGGTCCATGTCCCCTGCTTCGTTACGGTTGCTTTCCAGATACGCGTAAAAGCACAATAAATCCACGGGATCGGACACAACCGCAAACAGTCCGGAAAAGCGCGCCTCGCGCGCCATACATGCATATTCCTTTAAAATGCGCATGTTGGCGTGAAACTGCGCCATGCGTACGTCTTTTACTTCCGCACCTATGGGGGGCACCCCGGCGGAAGCGCAGAACACAAACACATCACAGAAAAAAAGCTGCGTCTTGTCAACGACAGTAACTTCAGGCATTGTGTCATACGCAAAAGGTGAAGCGATTTGATTCATCTCGTGTTCATAACGGGCTGCAAAACCTTCCCGTGGGTCGTATATGCCGATTTCTGATACGACGTCCCCGCCCAGAAGCTTCAGCCCCAGCAATAGCGTTGCGCCCACGTCCCCCAAAGCTAGGATATGAATGCGCTTTTTTTGCGGGGCTTTGTTTTTGGCTTCTTCTATCAGCGTTTTTGCTGCGGGATGCAAAAGATTAACAGCCCGCGCGTGGCCTTCTTTGATACAGGCCATATCGCGTTCGGGCAAAGAAGCTTCCGCAAGCGCGTTCGTATTCAGCCAATGCACGCCCTCTTCGCATGTCAATTGGCCGGGATGCGTGACGCAAAAGCTCGCTTTTGAATAAGAGGGATCACGCTTGACTAGGTATAGTACGCTGTCTTCACGGTAGACGGTTTGAAAATCCATGTTCAGTCCTCTTTCAATATCGGTCCCAGCCGCAGAAGCTGCTCGATATCGTTTTCCACATATACGCTGGGAGACAGTACGCGGTCATAGCGCATGCAGCCGCCGCGGTCGGGTACGCGCGGGGTATTGAGCGCCTCTCCGAGCCTTCTCAAAGTCAGGTTAAAACCGAATAGCTCCTGGTGCCTGCGCTCCAGTGTACGAAGAATCTCACGGGAGTTCTTCAGGCACGTCAGAGAGAGTGCAAAGAGCGCCTGCGTGGTCGTGCCGGAAATAAACGAGGGCGCGGTATAGGGCAATATCTGATTAATGGAAGGCAGCAAGTAGGTACGTCTGCCGTTTCGCTCCATGCTGTCTCCCCCTATGAACGGATACAGCTCGCTTTCCACGAACCAGTAACGCAAGTTCGGTATAAAGTATACGCAGTCTGCCTCCCGACCCTGGACGGACATCAGGTCCTTCCCCCTGCCCGACATCAGGCCGACGATGATCTGCTTTATGTCAAGCTCCGCCTGCTTAAACAGCGGATCAAGCGCCTCCAGGCGATAACCCTTGTGCAACAAATCGTCCAAGAGCAGCACGGGGCGGTTGAAGGATTTGATGGTGCGGATCTGGTTAATGAGCGTCGCGTAGCCGGGATATTCCGTGATGTGAAAACTCTTCATATCAGGCTCGTAGATTTTTTCCACATGCAGGCTCTTTGTAACGGTGTTGGGGACCAGCATTCCGCGCAGCGTCTTGCCGTAGGGCACGCACATATATTTTCCCAGGGCACGGCTACTTTGGGGTATTTGATCTACGCCGTTTGCACGCATCACCTTGCTGATAAGCGCATGGTTTAAAACCCCCGCATGGAAGGAAAGCACCAGCCGTCCCGGATACAGGCCCGCCATCGCGGAAGAAAAACGTTCGTGCGCCTCCCTGAGCACCCGCACGACCTCCTCATCCGCAGAAAGCGGCATTTTGATGCGCTCATGGATATCCTGCACGATTGCGATAGGCGTACGCATGTCCACAGCATATACCGGAGCACCTTTCACAGGATCGGGCATTTGCAAAAAGCCCTGCCGCTCCAGGGCGCTATAGAGTTCTTCATCCTGCGGGCCGTTCGCGCCGATCAACATGGCGTAGGTATAATCCTGCCGCAGACAGAGCGCCAAAGCTTCATTGAGCAGCAGCCGTATGGTATCTCTGCGGCTAGACCCTTTGCTCACGTAAATCCCCGCCAGTACGGCTATTTTGCCGGATGTATGCCTACGTACATATTCCGCAAGCCGGATGTTTTCGAACTCCGCAAACAGTTCCGCCGCGCTTGTCGCGTAATAAAGCGCGATGCCGCGTACATTGTTCTTTGCCCCCGTTTGACGAAGTATCAATAGCTGTGCGCTGCGCTTTTTTAAGAGCATTGTCAGGCGATCAGCCGACCACTCATCCTGTTGCTCCGCTTTCAAAGCCTGGTCAAACGCAAGAGAAAATAAGATATTGCGCGCCTCAGCATCATCCAGGCGGCAGCTTTCAAAATGCATGTTTTCCGGACGCAACAGTTCCTTATCCTGCGGTTCTCGCAGATACAGGCCGTTGTCATAGATATAACCCTGAACGGTCGGGTCCACGAGCGTGGAAATATCGCGGTTATGGTCAACGCTTTCGCGTATGCTGGTGGAGCTGATCTCCTCCAGTTCCGGCGGCAGCATGAGCTCGGTAATGCTTCCGGTAATACGGCTATAAACCAGTTCGCGTTCCTGCTGCAGCTGGCCGCTTTCCGTACCCCGAAGGAATATCACGTGGTGGAAGCCGTGTATAGACCCGGGAGAAGGCGGACTTTTATAAGCCGAGGCATTGTGCACCACGTCGCTTCCTGCTGCAATATAGAGCTCCTTGCCGGGAAAAAGAATCTTTAGACGCGCTAAGTCCTCGGGATTTGCAATATTGATCGGAATATCCTCCGGGAACAGATATACGCCATAGGCATCCGCGACGGACATGTTCGCAATCCGCCTTCTGACCATATGCGGCTGCGTATGCTTGGACCAGCTGAATTCATCAAGCGCAAGGTACACCTCGAACCCCAGCGCGCACATTTGGTCGACGATGCCGCGATGGCTGGCCGAAAACGGATCGAACGTGCCCGGGAAGAACACGGCCTTATCTACCTTCTCCAAGTTCAGGGGAGCGTTGATTGCTTCCGCTTCAATGACGAACCTGTAAATGTGGTTGAGCGATGCGGCGTTGCTGAAAAATGTCAGTTTTCCAGGCGTTTGTTCTCGAACGAGCAGCAGTAGCTTTTTATACAGAACACGGAACATGCTGCACTTTTCTTTATAAGCCAATCCGCCGCCAAACAGGTATTTACCCAGCACAAACAGCGCCACACGGGCAATGGATTCGTTGTGGTGCGCAAGGCTGCTTAAGAGCATGCTCAGCATTCGGCGCTTTCTTTCCTCGAAGGTTTCTTCTGTTTCCGAAAACGCGCTGCGATAGCCTTCGGTGTAGTGCTGCAGCAGAATGCCCACGGTTTCCAGTGTAACGTAGGCGGTATGCTCGTTGGCGGACTTGATATAATGCGTCAGCTCGCTCAACGACTCGTCCATTTCCTTGGGATGCAGGAAAAGCATGAACTGGCCAAGGTACTGCGGGATGTATTTGGAAAACTCATGGCTGGCGCTTTCCAGGCCCCGTACCAGTTCCACCGCGATTTCATTGCGCTGGTCCAGCGTGAGAACAGGCGCCAGCTGTAACAGCGCCTCCCCAGCCCTATTGCGTACGGCAAACCGTTCGCTCACGCGGATAAGGTTTGCGACATGGGCCGCCACCTGGAACGCCTGCGCCTGCCCGCCGTGATGCACGCGGTATAGTAGCAGCGCGATATTGACCTCTTTGACCACCCATGGCGTGGCTGTTTTAAGGTTTTCCAGGAACAGATCCGCGCTGTCCAGGCATGCTAAGCGAAGCTCGCAGCGTGTCTGTTCGTCTTCGTAACCATCCAAATACCGCGTGGCCAGCGAAAGTAGGAAATCGATGCTGATTTCTCTTTCTTCGGGCAACGCCGAAATTACGTTTTCTATGAACGGCAGGAAATATTCACTTTCTCCTTCCCGCTTCAATACATGATTGGCAAGGCGAAGCGCCGCCGCCTGCATGCGCGTTTCGTGCAATGCGGCCAGACGAGCGGCGATCATAAGCGGCTGAACAAATGCTTCTTTCTGGATGATGGAGTGCGGGACATGCAGGAGGCTGTCCAGCAGCACGAACGCGGTGGCGGGTTCCAGATAATCCTCGTTTTCAAAGCAGCTTAAATAAATTTGAAGGTAACAATCGATGTCCGCATCCTTGCAGCACGAAAACAGCGCGGGCAGTATGACCTTGAGCGTGTATGAGATCCAGGCGCTATGGTTGGGCGCGATCTTATGATCCGGCAATAATACTTGCCGCAGGCTCTCCTGCCACATTGCAAAGCTCGTAGGGCCATCTACGGGCAATGTGATATTGGGAGGCAATTCCTTCAGGTACACCGTATCGTAGCTCGCTAGAATTCGGGCGTACAGCGTTGCTGCCTGGTACCGGATGTCCCCGTGGCTATGCATGAACAACTCATATAAAAAGCGCATGGTCTGGCTTTTTTGCTTCTGCGTCATATAGGAAAAATATTCGCTGAGAATGTCGATATACGTGCGGATATTCTGCCACTCCGTCTGCGTGCGCGCTTCCTCCAAAAGATCCGCGAAAGACGTTTCAGAGCTGATGCGGTGCATAAGCGTGAGATTGTGGGAAATAGCCTGGAATTTTAGAGCCGTGACCGCACCCTCGGCCTGCAGCAAAGCAGCGTCCATCTGCACAGGGAAAAGCGCTTCATCCGAAAATGGATCGGTATTGACGCCCAAGGAGAGCATGTATGCTTCAAAATCCGCAAGCTTCCGGTAAACGCGTTCATACCGCAAACGTTTTTTCTCATCCACATTGTCAAGCATGCTCAATATTACGGCGTAAGCCTCAGCAAGCGTGAGAAACCGCATCTGTTCCCGCTCGTTTGGAACCTTTGCGCTTTTTACCCGAAAATCCGCGTAGATCAAAAGCAGAGACTCTACGGGCAGGTTTTCAAGCTCTAAATCCCATGTGGAATGGTTGGCTGCGACATGCGCGATGGCGTGAAGGCCATGACGTTTGAGCCATTGCTCCGTATAATAATAGTGCAGGTACGGGATGCGCTTTTGCTCTTCCCCTCTGCAGCCGTATTTGCCGATGTCATGCGTGGCGGCAGCGGCAGAGATCAGCGGAATGTCCACGACAACGCCCTTTTCCTTCAACTGCCGGGCCATCCGCATGGCGACATAATGCACGCCAGCCACATGGCCGAGCATATCGAACGGCATCGTATCGCGGCCAATACGCATGAGTTCAACAAAAAAACTGCTTTGCACAATCCTTAAAAATGCCAAATACTGCTGTTGCGTGGGGCTTCCTTTGCATTCCTCGGAGGATGCAAACTGAAAATGCGTATCCGGCTCGAAAGGCCTTTGCTGTTGTTCCTCTTCAATTAACACGCGGTATACGCCAAGGTAGAACAGGCTTGCGCGCACGCGCTCCAGGGAATGCGGCTGGCTCCCTTCCGGCAGAAAAAGGGTGTCCCTAAGTACGCCGTATATAAAAAGAAGCCAGTTCTCTGGTTGCTCTTCTGGGCATAGGCGCTCCATAACGGGCAGGCACAGGGTCAGGACGTCCCTGCTATCGTACGTTTGTTTAGCAAGAAGCAGGGCAAGCCCGCCACGAAAGCCGCAGCTTTGTAAAAGCTCCCGCAACGCTTTTTTGGAAAACTGCGCCGCGTGAAAATCAGGGTGTTGCGTAAGGATATCCATGAGCCGCGCAAATAGTACGCTTGCTTCTTTTTTGAGCATCGTGTACCTCCCGAAAAAGAGATGGGGAGAAAATGCACTCAACCTGTGAAAGGTATTAAATATAATCCATTCCTCGCCAGCGGCAAGGCATTAAGCTGTCTTTTCCTGAACCGGCTGCTTTGTAAGAAGCGCGAACGGCATCATCAGTATGTCCATATCCGTATCGATCGAGGCATAAATCACTGTTTTCCCTGGTTGAAAGGTATTCGCTTCATCTCGCGTAAGCACGTCTGCGCGGGCGATTTCAGTACCATCCTTGTCCGTAAATACGATTTGATAGCTGCCCGTCAATGTTTTCGGGTAGGCGTTTTCACAGACGCCGTCCATCAGCGTCCCGCCTTCGTATTCAAAAATGCGGATGTTTGAAAACGAAAGATAGCGTTCGAAATGATTCTCTTCGTCATAGATAAGCGCGCCCGTGGCGTCCTTTGCCCAGGGCTCGTTCGTGATACTCTGCATAGCGGGAGAAGGTGCCGGCGTAGGCGTAGGGGCGGGCGTGGGCGCGCCCACGAGCACGGGCTTCTGTCTGACGCAGCCCGGTAACAGCAGAGACATCAGGAACAGAAGCATTAAGATAAAGAGGAGCAGTTTTTTCATAGCGCGCTCGAGTGCTCCCGAAGGAGCCGCTGTTTGAGATCATAGAGCTTATTAGAAAGATCGACTTTGTACGTATGCGGGTTCAAAAGACGCTTGTATTCCTCCCACATGGAAGCAAGCTCTTTTTGGGCATATGCCTGAATGGCATGGATATCCGGAAGATCGTATACAAGTTCCCCGCCTACAAACACAGGAATTAAAAGCTCCCTTGCGGTAAAATCGGTAACCGTCATGGTCTTCCAAGTCTGTTCCGGGTCAAACAGGAGCAGCGGACGCTCTGTATCAATTGTCTCATCCGCAAGCGTCATCAGATCGGCAATCGCTTTGCCATTTTTGTTTCGGTAAAGGCGGTACACCTTTTTATAGCCGGGGTTCGTCACCTTTGCCGGGTTGTCACTGCGCTTGATTTTGGCAATCAGATCGCCGTTTACCACTTCGGCTGACATTTTATATACGCCACCCAAAGCGGGATGATCGTCCGAGGTAATGAGCCGCGTTCCAACCCCCCAAACGTCGATGCACGCGCCCTGGGCCTTTAAATCCCGTATGACGGTTTCATCAAGGTCACCTGAAGCGTATATCCTGGCTTTTTCAAACCCAGCCTCGTCCAGCAGTTCACGGGACTTCTTGGACAAATATGCAAGATCCCCGGAATCAAGCCGTATCCCAACAGGCTCATAGCCCTTTTCGCGCAGTTCTTTAAACACGGTGATGGCGTTGGGTACGCCAGAGCGCAGCGTATCATAGGTATCCACCAGCAGCAAACAGGTGTCCGGAAATATGGCGGCGTATGCGCGGAATGAATCGAGTTCGGTTGGAAAGCTCATCACCCAGCTGTGCGCGTGGGTACCCTTCACCGGGATGTCGTAGAGCTTGCCGGTAAGGACGTTACTCGTGCTGGAACAACCGCCGATGATTGCCGCGCGAGCCCCATATATACCCGCGTCCGGCCCCTGCGCCCTCCTTAGCCCGAACTCCAGCACCGGGTCGCCGTTCGCAGCGTATACCACCCGGCTGGCCTTGGTGGCGATGAGCGTCTGGTGGTTGATGATGTTCAAAAGCGCGGTTTCCAATAGCTGTGCCTCAATGATGGGTGCCTTGACGCGAACAAGCGGCTCATATGGAAAAACGACGGTCCCCTCCGGCATGGCATAAATCTCGCCGGTAAAGCGGAACGTCCTTAAATAGGCAAAAAAAGACTCGTCAAAGAGGTTGAGCGAACGCAGGTAGATGATATCGTCCTCTTCAAACCGCAGGTTTTTAATGTATTCCACCGCGGTTTCCAGGCCCGCCATGATGGCATAGGCGGTATTGGGGCGGGTTTGGCGAAAAAACAGATCGAACACGGCGACGTTACGCTGCATGGAGTGCTTGAAGTACCCATACATCATGGTGAGTTGGTAAAGATCAGTCATCAGGGTCAGGTTGCGCATGTAGGTTCCTCGTTTCATATAGCAATACCGCACGGCTTTCATGTGGACGCATGAAAGCCGTGCGATGGGAAATACGTTATAAAAACCGGTTCAATCTCTGGGCTCCATCAGGTCGTTTGCGGGGGATTTCTCCTCTTCTGCCGGTTCAACAGTCTCCTCGGCAGGCTCCTCATGGGATTCGCCCGCATCGCCCGGCTCTTCGGCCTTGGGCGCGGTCTCTTCTTCCACGTCGCTTTCAGGGTTCGCTTCTTCCTGCCCGGAAAGCATTGCGCCCTCCGCGGCATCCTCGGCCGGGGTTTCGGGCTTGGGCCAAATCAGATAGCCAAGCTTCTTTTCCTTAAAATGCCGCACAAGCAGGAACCCGAGCGCGGCCAGGAACAGCAGTGCGCTCAACAGCTGGGAAACGCGTACCGCGCCTTCTATCAGCCACAGGCTGTCCCCGCGCAGGCCTTCCACAAGCATGCGTTCAAAACTGTAGAGCATGACGTACCAGATGAACACATCACCGTCGTGCTTGGTGCGTTTGCGCAATATGAACCAAAGGAACAGGAACACAAGGACGCACCAAAACGATTCATAGAAGAACGTAGCCAAATGATACGGCTCGCTGCAGGGAACGCCGTTAAATGTATGGAACCCACCGTTCCACGGTGTATCGATTTTCACGGACATGGGGAACCATAAGAGGTCCGGGTTGGTCACCGGCAGGCCGAACGCTTCCTGATTAAAGAAGTTGCCCCAGCGGCCAATCGCCTGCGCAAGCACAAGACCCGGCGCAATGAGGTCTGAAAGCTTTAAAAAGCGCAGCTTTTTCTTATGCGCGTAGATCAGCATGCCGATAAGCCCGCCGATTACTGCGCCGAATATCGCAAGCCCGCCTTCCCAGATGTATAACATCCGGATTGGATCGGCCAGGTACTGGTCCAGCTCAAAGAGCACATAGTATAGCCTTGCGCCCACCACGCCGCACGGGATGATGACAAGGCAAAGATCCAGCACCGTATCTTCATTGAGCTGCTTACGCTTGGCTTCCCGCATGGCAAGCAGCACGGCGATCACAATGCCCAGCGCCATCAATACGCCGTACCAGTAGATGTCCCTGCCAAATACGGAAAACGCCACCCTGTCGGGATTGATCATGTATGGTTCCTCCTGCACAAAAGAATACAAGAATAACGCTTCATCGGTTCGTACAAAAGCGGCCATGTGCCTGCGAGTCCTTGAAAGGAAGCGTTGCCGCAATTTGCCGTTTCTTACCGAGTTCTATTATACTCCATATGTCCTGCCTAGAAAAGCATGGATTAAAGCTGGCGTTATCTCCGTTCGCCGCGTCGCTTTTGGCGGGGCTGCCTGCTGCTTTGCTTTTCCTGTCTGCCGTCCTGCTCCTGCCTTGGCGGCGGAACCAACGCTTCTTTATGAAAACCGATCAGATCCTCCCGCCCCGCCATGTTCAGCGCTTCGCGTACCTTATAATAATTCTGCGGAAGGAAATACTGCATTAAGGCCCGCTGCATACCCTTTTCCTTTTGGGAACGGGCAACATAGACAGGCTGCATGGTACGTGGATCCAGCCCTGTATAATACATGCAGGTAGAAAGCGTACCGGGGGTGGGGTAAAAATCCTGCACCTGTTCGGGCCGCTGCCCGCTCTTTTTTAAATACTGCGCCAGCTCTATTGCCGCATGGATATCGCTGCCCGGATGTGAGGAAATAAAATACGGCACAATATATTGTTCCAGCCCCAAAGAACGGTTGACTTCGTTGTAACGCTGCACAAAACGGTCGTACAGCCCGTGCGCGGGTTTGTTCATATAGTAAAGCACGCGCTCGTTCACATGTTCTGGTGCGACCTTTAACTGGCCACTGATATGATTCTTCGCCAATTCTCGCAGGAACGTCTTGTCCTTGTCGTACATCACATAATCATAGCGGATGCCGGAGCGGACAAATACCTTTTTGACATTGGGCAGGCTGCGGATTTTTTTGAGCAGCGCAAGATAATCGGCGTGATCCACCGCCAGATTGGCGCATTTTTGAAAGCCGATGCACTGCTTATCCGCGCAGGCGCCGCTCTTTTGCTGTTTGGCGCAGGCGACCTGACGGAAGTTCGCGGTGGGGCCCCCAACGTCGTGGATATACCCTTTGAATCCCGGCATTTTAGTAAGTTTTTTTGCCTCCTCCAGCAGGGATGTATGGCTGCGCGACTGCACCACTCTTCCCTGATGGAACGTGAGCGCGCAGAACGAGCACGCGCCAAAGCAGCCGCGGCAAGAAGTCAGCGAAAATTCCACCTCGTCGAGCGCGGGAATTTTCTCCTTATAGCTTGGGTGCGGTTTTCTGGTATACGGCAGCGAATAGACGGCGTCAAGCTCCTGTTCCGTAAGCGGCATGGCGGGCGGATTGGCCACAAGAAACGCCTTTTCATGCTGCTGCACGAGCCGTTTACCGCGCAGTGCATCCTGCTCCCTATATTGCTTCATAAAAGCGCGGGCGTAGGCCTTTTTATCCGAAGAGACGGCGGAATACGGCTCGATTATCTCGTAATCGTATATCGTGTCCAGCGCGGTTTTCATAAAGCAGGTACCCGCCACGTAGGTGATATCCGCAATGGCAAGGCCGGATGAAAGCGCCTCCGCCACCTCCAGCATGGCTCGCTCCGCCATGCCGTAAAACAAAAGGTCCGCACCGGAATCTGCCAGTATGGAGTGGCGCACCGTGTCCTCCCAATAATCGTAATGGGCAAAGCGCCGGAGACTCGCCTCTAACCCCCCCAGCAGCACGGGTACGCCGCGGTAGGCTTCCTTGCAGCGGTTGGCATATACGATTGTGGCGCGATCAGGCCTTAGGCCTGATTTTCCGCCGGGCGAATACGCGTCGGTGGAGCGCCTGTGCTTTGTAACGGAATAATGGCTGACCATGGAGTCTAAATTTCCGGAGGTGACAAGGAATGCTAGCCTGGGCAACCCTAACGCGCGGAATGCGTTCACATCCGTCCATTTGGGCTGCGCGATAATCCCCACGCTGTAACCGCTGTTCTCCAATATCCGTCCGATAATGGCAGCGCCAAAGCTAGGGTGGTCCACATACGCGTCCCCCGTAATCAATACAAAATCCGGTTGTTCTATGCCCCGTGCTTTTAATTCCTGCACGCTCATGGGCAGGGCTTGTTCTGTTTTTCGCATATCATTACTCTACCCCAAACGCGGATAAGACGCAACCGGAGGGCAAAAACAAAGGACGGCTAAGTTGCCGCCCTAAAGACCCCAAAAGAGGTTTCTTCCTATCAGACCCACCGTTTGCAATGGGCGCAATCCCTAAACGGGCTTGTACTCCTTGTACACTGAGCCTCGTTTTCGCTTGCTCCGCCAGTTGCGGCGCTCAGCTTCTGCTACCCCGCTTTGGGCCGTAAAGGCGCTAAGAACCCACTTCCTCCAGCTCCGGCCGCTTGATGTTGTGGAGTTCCATTAGCGCGTCGCAGCGGTCCAGCTCCTCCAGCAGCGCTTCCAGCCGGGAAAGCAATGTATCCCGCTCTTCCTCCAGTTCGTCGAGCGTATCGATGACCTCATCCAAAAAAAGGTCCACTTCCTGAATATCATAACCACGGAAAACCTTTGTGAACCGGGCATTTACAATATCGTCCGCACGCAGCAAAGCTTTGTCCTCCTTTTGCGTTGCTCTGAGTATGGTCGTGCCATGAAAAAGCGCGCCGCAATGGTTACGGCGCGCAAATACAGACCTTTGACCGTCAGATCAACCCATCGTCGTTGAGATCGCCTTCGCCGTTGCCGATGACATCGTAGTTGTTGGGAGCAACCACAAATATTCCGCGCGAAATCTTGAATATTGTGCCGTTGAGCGCATATACAGCGCCTGCCATGAAATCCAATATGCGTTGCGCGCATTCGATTTCAAGCTCTTCCATATTCACGATGACCGGCTTGCGGCTCTTCAAATTATCGATGATGTTCTGTGTATCCTCATAGCTAATGGGGTGATACACGATCATCTTCATTTGTACCGCCGTGGGGATGCTGACCACGTTGTTCTTCCTCTTGTCGCGCGAGCCGAAGCTTACGACGTTATCCGGCTGCTCCAAGGGGGCTTCCGCATAGTAATCGTTCTGGAATTCCTCTTCAACGTCCGTCTCCTCGATGCCGATATAGTCGAGGAATTTGTTAAAGAACTTTGCCATTTCAACATACCTCCAAACGAATATAATTCGTTGGCGCTTGGAGATTGCCGCATACTATATATCTATCGCGGCATATTAACGGGCATTCTTTATCTATAAGCCCGTTTGTAACATTGCTTGCGGCGGCCTACCGCCAAACAGGGCGCTCCCTAAGCGGATCATTGTTGCGCCTTCCTGTATGGCTACGGTATAATCACCGCTCATTCCCATGGAAAGGTGCTGCATCGTAACGCCCGGGATGTGTTTTGAGGCCTCCCACAGCCTGCGCATCCTGGCGAAATACGGCCTTGCCTGTTCCGCCTCCACGGCGGGCGGTACGCACATGAGGCCCATGGCCCTTAGATGGGGCATGTCCGACATTGCGTGCAAAAATTCGGAAAGATTGTGTTCGTCTATTCCGCCTTTTTGCGGTTCCGCCCCGATGTTGACCTGTACAAGTATATTTTGGATGATGCTACGCTGCGCAGCCATTCGTTCCAATTCCTGCGCAAGCTGGATTCGATCCACCGATTGTACCAAGTCCACACGTCCGATAATATATTTTACCTTATTTGTTTGTAATTGTCCAATAAAATGAATGTCGCATTTGCGGTTCGTAAAAAAATCGAGCTTATCCACAAGCTCCTGTGCCCGGTTCTCCCCGACATGGGAGATTCCAAGATCAAGCGCCGTACCTATGCGCTCGATCGGAACGTATTTTGTTACGGCAATAAGCGTTATTTCTTCTGCCCTCCTGCCGGAAACCGCACAGGCGGACTCGATTTGCTCCTGTATGTGTTCGTAGTTTTCCCGTATGCCCATTTTGTCCCCTTCCCCTCCATCCGGTGCTGGTTACGGCTTGCGGTACCTAAGTCCAGCCACCAATTCCCCGCCCGCTGCGGCGCGGATGATGGCACCCTCCTCGTCGGCGGCAAGCACATCCACCTGGGTCCAGGCCGTTTCATCCCCCGCGATGCGAAGTATGCCCGGCATCCCTTCCCGGATTTCAATCGCCTCTATCGGCACGTAAAGCCCCGTAACGTCCTTCATAATGGAGGCTTCCACTACGCGCACGCCCATCAGATCATTCATGGGTTGGTTGAATTCTAAGAGGTTTACTATCTGCTTGCCGGACAGTATGGGGGCAAGCGCCGTACCTGTGTAGGGCTGGTCCGCATAGCCGTTGAATACGATTGTATACGTTTCTCCCTGTGTGACGCGGAAGGGATTTTGAGCATCCGTAAGAAACGCGATATAAAAGTGATCCGGATCAATCAGGCGGTAAAGCGGACTTACGTCTGTGGTATCTATGTCCGAAACCACACCGCTACCGCGGATGACGCCGGATATCAGGTCCGAATTGATCATGTTGAGCTTTTTGGCGCTTAGCGCCTGCTCGTAGCCATCAAAATAAAAGCTGACCACGCCTTCACCCTCGTTGTTGAGGATGTCCCGCTTCCAGGTATTCAGGTTGGTAAGCTGCTGCTGTTCCTGCTCATAAAGGCCGGTAAGCGTTTCATCGGGCTGGATATCCCGCAAAAGCTCCTTACGTGTGTTTAAAAGCGCTTTGAGTTCCTGCTCCAGTGTGAGCATGTCAACGTCCGATTCCTCGCGTACTGCGGCGCGTATGGCGTTCTGCTTCTGCTGGATCTGAAGGTTGAGTGCATCCAATTCAGGATTGACGATGCCCTTGACCAAAGATAACTGATGCTCCAGAATGTTCTTTTCAACATCCAGAAGAGCCTGCATGGTTTGCTCCTGATAGCCCCATTTGAACACCTGGGCGATCTGATCCCCGGACTGTACATGGGCACCCTCTACGACGTCGAAAAGTATCTTGTCGTAACGCTCCACCGTGATGCTTGCCTCATCGCGCACCAAGACGGTCTTTGCTGCACGCGAAAGGCGCATGGTGCCCATGGTAAGCTCGCCTTCCCTGCCTCCGCCTATCAAAAAGTAAACAAGCACCCCTGCAAGCGCAATCAAAAGCAGGAGCAGTATATAAAACCGTCCCCGGACTCTGACTCTCTGCATGTCTTCCCTCCTAGCGGTCGGGTCATTGGCTTTTAATTGCCATCCCTAAAGAAATAACCCGGCTTTTTTGAGCGGCCAAGCTGCCTGTTGATGTTCTCCTTGTTCTTTTCCACATAGATGCTATGGAGCGTATCCGCGTCAATCCCTGCATGGATGCACATGCTTAAGAAAAAGTGCAGCACGTCCACCAACTCTTCGGACAGGGCGGTTCTGTCAATCTCCTTTGGATTTTTCCACCATTTGAAATTGACCTCTTCAAGTACCTCTCCAAGCTCGGATATGATTGCCAAAATATCCTTTTGTACCCACTGCTCCATTGGAATGCCCGAAAGCTCGCGGCGCGCGATGATCTCGTCATCCAATTCCTTTTGCAGTTGGAAAAGTTCGTTAAGCTTGTCCAAATCCCCAACCTCCTTATGGTCCACTATTCGTTCAACTCAAGCAGCTCCTTGATCTCCTGCTCACGTTTTTTAATCCTGCCAACGCAAACGGTGGCGGTGTTTTCAATATCCAGAATTTTGGGCAGCAAACGCTCCACATCCTCTATGGTAACGCTTTCGATCCTGTCATAGGTCTCCTGCTCGTTGTAAAGCTTGTTCTGCAGCAGGGCCGTTTTCCCAAGCGCGTTCATGCGGCTGGAAGTGCCCTCCTGGGAAAGCAGGTAACTGCCTTTTAATTGATCTTTGCTGCGCTTGAATTCCTTTTCCGTAATGCCGTTTTTGATGACATTCTCCATTTCCTCCCGCATCAGCCGGATCACTTCCACCGCCTGTTGCTCGCCCGTGCCCGCATAGAAGGAAAAGCTGCCGGTGCTGCGGTAGCAGGTCGGATAGGAATAGATGGAATAAGCCATGCCGCGCTGCTCACGGATCTTTTGGAACAGGCGGGAACTCATGCTGCCGCCAAGCACATTACTCAATACAAACAGCGGATATTGGTCCGGGGTATCCAGCGCCGTACCCGGCATGGCCATGCAGATGTGGATCTGCTCAATATCCTTTTCTACTGGACGAAAGCGCTTACCGCCCGGCGCTTTGTTCTGCCCGAACGGATGTGCCTCCCCTTTTTTCATTCCAGCGAATTTTTGGCGGACCAGAGAAAGGAGCTTGTCCTCCTGCAGATGCCCGGCCGCGGAGATCACAATGCGCTCGGGTACGTACTGCCGGTGCATATAGTCAAAGAGGCTTTCCCGTGTAAAGGAACGCACGCTCTGTTCTGTACCGAGTATTGGCCTTGCCAGAGGGTCGCTGTCATAGTAAAGCTGCGCGATGGACTCGTGCGCAAGGTCTTCGGGGCTGTCCTGGGTCATTAATATCTCTTCACAGATAACGCCCTGCTCTTTTTTAAGCTCATCCGGATCGAATGTGGAATTGAGAACGACATCCGAAAGTACGTCAACAGCGACATCCAGGTTTTCATCGAGCACCTTGACGTAGTAACAGGTGCATTCCTTGGAGGTGAACGCATTGATGTTGCCACCTATGCTGTCCATTTCCCCCGCGATATCCTGCGCCGTACGGGTTTTCGTGCCCTTAAAAAGCATGTGTTCGATAAAGTGCGAAGCACCGCCCTCATTTTCCCGCTCGAATGCGGAGCCTGTCCCAACCCAGACGCCAATGGCGCAGGAACGAACCTTTTCCATCGTTTCGCCAACCACGCGAATTCCGTTTTCCAATGTTTCCTGAATGATCATACGCGTACTTCCTTTTGTATGTGCTCGCCAAGAGTTTCTGTTACAGGAACAATACGAAACCCCCGCTGCTCTAACCCGCTGATGCAGGCGGGCAACGCCTTTACGGCTTCTGCCGTAGGCTGTATAAGCAATATGCTTCCATCAAAGGGCGCATCCAATGCACGAAGCAGGATATCCTCTGCGTTTCCCCGGCTCGATAAGAGATCCACCGTACACAACACATGCGTAAGCCCCAGCCTGTTGGCCGCGCGCGTGGAGCTTGGAAGGCTGCGCGTGCCGGAATAATACAGCTTTGGCTCAACGCCGGATACGGTCCTGATCGCTTCGACGGAACGCGCAACGTCCGCAAACACTTCCTCCGGGCTGCCGTCCCGCATGGGGAACTGGCCCATAGTGCCTATTTCATGGCCGTCCTGCGCGATTTGAACAAGCAGATCCTTGTTGTTCGCTGCCCATTCTCCGCTTACAAAGAACGTGATTTTGACGCCCCGCTCTTTGAGTATACTTAAAAGTTCGGGCAGTGCCGCCGCGTTCCAGCTCACCGCGCACTCCAAGCCAACAACACCTTTCCCGTGTCCCCTGTAGACGGGGCTGTTGTACAGCTCGCTCATGGCAGACTGTGCCACGGGCGTCGTAGTCGCAATATAGAGCCCAACCATCAGCGCGGTCAGAAGGATGTTAACGATTGTCCTGCCTTTTTTATACAACCACCGCATCGCTTTTTCCTCCTTTTGGGCGCTGTTATAGTATATGCCGCACTCATAAGGAGGATGTCACAATGCCTGAAAACGCCAAAGAGGCAGGGCCAGGCCGCCCCGCCCCTCTTTTATTCATTTGGTTTTACCGGACAAAGGTTACTCCTGATCCTGATCTTCCGGCAGGAGGCCCTTGCGGGTGAGGTTGATTTTGCCCTGCTTGTCGATTTCTACGACGCGCACGAGTATTTCATCCCCGATGTTGACAACGTCCTCCACCTTTTCAACCCGACGGTTCGCGAGCTTGGAGATGTGGACGAGGCCGTCCTTGCCGGGTGTCAGGTTGACAAACGCGCCAAACGGCATAATGCGGACAACCTTACCCAGGAATACGTCGCCCACCTCAATATCCTTGACGATGCCCATGATGATGCGCTTGGCTTCATCCGCGGCGTCCGCATCCGGAGAGGCGATGAACACGCGGCCGTCGTCTTCGATATCGATCTTCACGCCGGTATCGGCGATGATCTTGTTGATGGTCTTGCCGCCCGAGCCGATGACATCGCGGATCTTATCCGGATTGATGGAGAAGGAGAGTATGCGCGGCGCAAAGCGGGAAAGTTCGGTGCGGGGTTCGGGCAGGGTTTCAAGCATTTTGCCCAATATGAACAGGCGGCCTACGCGGGCCTGCTCCAGCGCGCGGGTGAGGATTTCCTCGCTGATGCCTTTGATCTTGATATCCATCTGGATGGCGGTGATGCCGTCCCTTGTGCCCGCGACCTTGAAGTCCATATCGCCAAGGAAGTCTTCCAGGCCCTGGATATCCGTCAATATGGCGATATTGCCGTTCGCGTCGTCCTTAATAAGGCCCATGGCGACACCCGCCACCGGCTTCTTGATGGGAACGCCAGCATCCATCAAAGACATGGTGCTTGCGCAGATGGAAGCCTGGGACGTGCTGCCGTTGGAACTGATGACCTCGGAAACAAGGCGCATGCAGTACGGGAATTCCTCTTCGCTGGGAAGCACGGGCTCGAGCGCGCGCTCAGCCAGTGCGCCGTGGCCAACTTCACGGCGGCCGGGGCCGCGCATCATCTTGGTTTCGCCGGTGCTGTAGGGCGGCATGTTGTACTGGTGCATGTAGCGCTTGTTTTCTTCGAGCGTGATGCCGTCGAGTATCTGCGCTTCGCCGATAGTACCTAATGTGGTGATCGTCATCACCTGGGTCTGGCCACGGGTAAACACGGCGCTGCCATGCGTACGCGCTAAAATGCCAACCTCGCCCCAGATGGGTCGGATCTCGTCGTGTTTGCGTCCGTCGGGACGGATGCCCTTGTTGATGATCTTATCACGTACGACCTCTTTGGTAAGGCTGTAGAGAATAGCGTCTATATCATCAGCACTTCCGGGATATTCTTCTGCAAACGCGGCAGTGACTTCTTCCTTGACCTGGTTGGAGCGGATTTCACGCTCTTTGCGGTCAAACGTATCCAAAGACCAAACGACTTTGTCAAACGCGGCGGCGCGCACTTTTTCAGTGAGCGTTTCTTCGGGATGATAGATTTCAAATTCCGCCTTGGGCGCGCCAACTTCCGAAGCAATGCCTTCGATGAACTTGACGATCTCCTTGATATGCCCGTGCGCAAAAAGTATGGCGTCGAGCATTTCTTTTTCTGTCACTTCGGTTGCGCCCGCTTCTACCATCATGACCGCGTCGCGAGTACCTGCAACGGTAAGGTTCATGCGGCTCTTTGCACGCTGCTCGCAATCGGGATTCAAAACAAACTCGCCATCCACATAGCCAACGTTGACGGAGCCGGTGGGCCCCATAAAGGGCGCATCGCTGATAGAAAGCGCGATGGAAGAACCGATCATGCCCAGCACGTCGGGCTGGATGTCCTGCTCCACTGAAAGAACAGTGGCAATCACCTGTACATCCCGATAGAACCCCTTGGGGAACAGCGGACGGATGGGCCTGTCAATAAGGCGCGAGGTTAGAATGGCTTTTTCAGTGGGACGGCCTTCCCTTTTGATAAAACCACCGGGAATTTTGCCCACGGCATATAATTTCTCTTCAAACTCGACGCTCAACGGCAGAAAATCCACGCCGGCACGGGCGGACTTTGCTACCGTGGCACAGGTTAATACGGCGGTATCCCCGCATCGAACCAGGCAGGATCCTCCCGCCTGCTCGGCGTACTTTCCGGTTTCGACGACAAGCGTCTTGCCGCCAAGCTGCATTTCAAACGTTCTGTGCATTGAAAATAGCTCCTTCATCTTACTTCTTTCTTTTTTTCTACCAAACTAGTATAGCACGGTAAGGCAAACCGTACCACATAAAAATCGTATAGCCGGGAATAAGAGGAAATTAGCGCCTCTCCCGCACCCGTTGCGTCTGAAAACCTGATTTTAACAGGCATATTGAAAATTAAGTTTTCTTAAGGACTACTGTTGTGAAAAATAAAAAAGCGGGGAAGCTCCCCGCTTTTCCCCGCTTATTTCGCACTTATTTTCTCAGGCCCAGGCTCGCGATGATGGTTCTATACCGCTCGATGTCCTTATCCTTGAGGTAATTGAGTAGACCCCTGCGCTGACCGACCATTTTGAGAAGGCCGCGGCGGGAGTGATGATCCTTGTTGTGCAGCTTCAGATGCTCGTTGAGGTGATTGATGCGCTCCGTCAAAAGAGCGATCTGTACCTCGGGTGAGCCGGTGTCCCCATCGTGCAGTTTATACTGCTCAATGATCTCTAGTTTACGATCCTTTTCCATGATGTCCTCCTAATTTTTTGTATCCCCACCGGCAAAGTAACGCGTCGGAGAGTCGCGGAACCGAGCCGTGGTTCACCATTTCACAGGGTATAGTGTAACATAGCCAAGCGCTTCTGTAAACATGCTTTTGTGAATAGGAAAGCGCCCGATTCAGCCATTTTTCGCATCTTCTGGGTTTTGGAAATATGCCCTTGCGTCAACCACGTCCCGTTTAATCTGCGCGATAAGCTCCTCCTTGGAAGCAAACCGGATTTCGTCGCGCAGGCGCTTATGGAAGCTTATGGTGAGTTCCTTGCCATAAAGGTCGCCGTCATAATCCATTAGGTAGGTTTCCACCGTAAGCCCACTTCCGTTTACGGTCGGGTTCGTTCCTACATTGGTAACGGACTCATAACAGCGCCCTTCATGCAGCGTAGAGGTCACATATATCCCTGTAGCCGGCAGCGCTTTTTCTATTGAGGGCAGAATATTCGCCGTAGGAAAGCCCAAAGAAGTGCCGATTCGGCGGTTTTTTACAACGGTACCAGAAAGAGCATACGGCTCAACCAACATGCTGTTTGCATCCAAGAGTTCGCCCGTGGTGATCAGCTGACGGATGCGAGTGCTCGATACCGTATCGTCTTTGAACAGTACTGGCGGAATGACGTCTACCGTGAAGGCGTGCGTCTTCCCAAGCTCTGTCAACGTTTCGGGCGTGCCCTTCCCGCCTTGGCCGAATGTATAGTTAAATCCCACCACGAACGCGCGTACGTCATATTGTTCCTGCAGCAGGTTGACAAACGCTTCCGGGGAGAGCATGGCTGTCTCTTTATTGAACACTTCCATACGCACACAGTCAATCCCCAGCTTTTTGATGCAGCTGTGCCGCTCCTCTATGGTAGAAAGGAGCTTGGGAGCCTGCGCGAACACGCTTCTCGGATGGTTGGAAAACGTGTATGCAACGCTCTGGGCATCCAATTTCTTTGCCGTTTCCACCGCGTGTGTTAAGAGTGCCCTGTGTCCCAGATGTACGCCATCAAACATGCCCAACGCAATGACAACGGGTGTTTTCTTCCTGTTCTGCATAAAAAAACCTCATTAAAACCGCAAACGCAACTCATTTTAAGACGTTTGGGTGCAATATGCTAAATTTCACGCACCAAGATGGATCTTCAGCTTCAAACCTGCTAACGTCCAAATGCCTAAACCTATGAGCTCGCCATTGGCAAATACCAGACAGCTCTGGTTCTCGGAAAGAGCATTGCATCCGGGAACTGGCTCCGCGCACCCGTTTTGCAGGCGGAACAGTTTCTTATCGTCGTCAATGGTTACACTTTGCAAAAAAGAAAGTGCCTCAGGTATGGGAACGACGCTATTTTGTAATGTCCCCTGCTCCTTTTGCGCGGCAAGCTCCGCTATACTGTACGCCTTTTCCACCCGAAACGGGCCGGAGGCGGTGCGCAGCAAGAATGACATGTGCGCACACACAGAAAGTTGCTTACCGATATCTTCGCACAAAGTCCTCACATATGTCCCGCGTGAGCAGCCGATACGAAGGAGAAAACGGTTCTCTTTTGTTTTAGCAATAAACTCCAGCGCGTGGATTGTAACAGAGCGTGTACGTTCAGGTACCTCCTGCCCGCTACGCGCAAGCTGGTACATTGCCTTGCCGCCGGATTTTAACGCTGAATACTTGGGTGCGATCTGCGTTTGCTCCCCTAAAAAAGAAGGCAATACGGCGCGAAGTTCCGCCTCATCGACTTCCCGTCCGCTCGTATCCACTACGCGACCATAACTGTCCTGTGTATCCGTCCGGCTGCCAAACGAAATCTCCGCGAAATATTCCTTTTCCTTATCCACCAGGTAATCGAATAAGCGCGTCGCCCTGCCCAGGCAAATCGGCAACACGCCGGCTGCGCCCGGGTCCAGCGTTCCCGTATGCCCTACGCGCTTTAGATCAAACAGCCTGCGGACGTCACTGACAACGTTGCTTGACGTCATGCCCGGCGGCTTTAAAACATTCACAATTCCTTCGGTCATTTCAACGCGTCCTTTGCCAAACGCAACAATTCCGCTTTCAGAAGCCCCGGCTCCCCTTCCCAGGTGCAGCCCGCTGCGTGCAGATGCCCGCCGCCTCCCAGGCTGTGAGCAACGGCGCTCACATCCGCATACTGCTTGGAGCGCATGCTGACTTTACAGGTGCCGTCTTTTGCCTGACGCGCAAGTATAGCGATCTCCACCGTATCAATATCCCTGATATCGTCTATCACGCCGTCCACTTCCTCCGGAGTAGCCCCCAGGGAAGCGAGCGTCTGAAGCGATACGAAAGCAAAACCGACCTTGCCGCCCTCATGGAGTTCCATATTGGTCAGAACATATCCAAGAAGCCGCTTTTTTGCGAGCGGTACGGTACGATATACCTGGCGGTTGATGGAAGCGATGTCTATGCCAGTTTCTAAAAGCCCTGCCGCCGCAAGAAACGTAGAGGGCATGGTGTTCGTATATGCAAAATTACCGGTATCCGTACTGATGGCGGTAAACAGGCATTCGGCAATCTCCCGCGCGGCAATGCCATCAGCCGCAACATTCAGTTCCCGCCACAGTGCGTAAACGATCTCCCCAGTAGCCGCGGCATCGCTGTGCAGCACAAAATCCCCAAAAAGTGGGTTTGTGCGGTGGTGGTCGATATTGCCTTTGTTTTCTGCCTGCTCAAAGAGCTTGATTGCGCCGCCCATACGAGTGATATCCGCACAGTCGACGGATATGGCGTTGTGAAAACTTGTATCAGCAAGGTCCGGCAAAAGGACCTTCTCTGAAAACGGCAAAAAAGAGTAAACGCGGGGCACCGGCTGTTCGCAGATGGCCTGTACGCGTTTACCCATGGCGGAAAGTATGCCGAATAGCGCCAATGAGGAGCCAATCGTATCCCCATCCGGGGAGACGTGGGAAATCAACGTAAAGCCGTCCTCCCGCCGCAGCCATTCGGCAAATGTTGTAACCGCCTCATTCATCCTCAGTCTCCCGCTTTTCAGCGTGCAGCGTGTCGAGTATCTTTGCGATATGAACGCTGTACTCGATGGAGGTGTCCAATACAAATTTCAACGCAGGCAGACGCCTGATTTGCATCCTGTGCCCGAGTTCACGGGTAATGAAGCCCGCGGCATGGTTGAGCGCGTCCACGCTCGCCTTTCGCACCTGCTCGTCAGCCTCGTATATGCTTACCATTAGCTTCGCGTGCTTGAGGTCATTGGTAACCTCCGCCTGCGTAATTGTCGTCATAGGGGAGATGCGGGGATCCTTCATTTCCCGTATGACTTCGCTGACGGCTTTTTTGATTTCCTCATTCAATCTGTCCTGTCGTATGGCAGACATAGTTCTCCTTATCACACTCTAGGGGTTTTCCGTTAGTGTGCGCTTATTTCTTGACTTCTTCCATCACAAACGCTTCGATGCTGTCGCCTTCCAAGAGGTCGTTGAAGCCTTCTATGCCGATACCGCACTCGTAGCCCTGCGCAACTTCCTTTGCATCATCCTTGAAGCGCTTAAGCGAGGAGATCTTGCCCTCGTGAATGACGATACCGTCGCGCACCACGCGTACCTGCGCGTTACGGGCAACCTTGCCTTCCTGCACATAAGCACCCGCGATTGTACCAACGCCTGAAACTTTGAAGGTATTACGAACAGAGATCCGGCCAAGCTCGACTTCCTTGAATACGGGCTTGAACATGCCCTTCATGGCGTTCTGTACATCCTCAATGGCGTTGTAGATGATGCGGTACATCCGCACATCCACCTTTTCCTTTTCAGCTGCCACGCGCGCCACGTTATCCATACGCACGTTGAACCCGATGATGATGGCGTTGGACGCGGAAGCGAACATGATATCCGAACCCGTGATGGCGCCTACGCCGCCGTGGATGCACCTTACGCGGACTTCCTCGTTGGAAAGCTTCTCAAGCGCCTGCTTGACGGCTTCCACGGAACCCTGCACATCCGCCTTGACGATGATGTTGAGGTCCTTGATCTCGCCCTCGGCGATCTGGCTGAATAGATCATCCAAAGAAACCTTGGAGAGGTTCTTTAATTGTTCAGCCTTAATCTTGTCACGGCGCTCCTCGGCCACCTGGCGGGAAAGCTTGTCGATTTCCGCAACGTTTAGAATATCACCTGCGGCAGGCACTTCGCTAAAGCCCAAAACCTCGACCGGCTGGCTGGGGCCTGCTTCCTGAACTCTTTTGCCTTTGTCGTCCATCATGGCGCGCACTCGGCCATAGGCGGTGCCCGCTACGATGGTATCGCCAATGCGCAGCGTGCCGTTCTGTACCAGCACCGTCGCAATGGGGCCACGGCCCTTGTCGAGCTGCGCCTCGATGATGGTACCCTTTGCAAGGCGGTTGGGGTTGGCCTTTAATTCCAACACATCCGCCTGCAGCAGAACCATTTCAAGAAGCGTATCAAGACCCATCTGCGTTTTTGCGGAAACGGGAACGCAAATGGTATCGCCGCCCCATTCCTCGGAAACGAGGGAGTGCTCCGTCAATTGCTGCTTCACGCGGTCCGGGTCTGCCTCCGGGCGGTCCATTTTATTGAGCGCCACCACAATAGGTACGCCTGCGGCTTTCGCGTGGTTGATGGCTTCTACCGTCTGGGGCTTGATGCCATCGTCCGCTGCGACCACGAGTATGACGATATCCGTCACCTGCGCGCCACGTGCGCGCATCGACGTAAACGCCTCATGGCCCGGGGTATCAATAAACGTAATGCTCCTGCCATTGCACTCGACTGTGTATGCGCCGATGTGCTGGGTTATACCGCCCGCCTCGCCTTCGGTCACACGGGCTTTGCGGATTGCGTCAAGCAGCGAGGTCTTGCCGTGATCGACATGACCCATGATGGTGACGACCGGCGGACGATCCAAGAGAGTGTCCGGCGAATCTTGTTCATCGGATCTGTCCTGAAGCACTTCTTCGAAGGTCTTGGCAATTTGCTGCTCCACCGCAATGCCGTATTCGGAAGCGATCAGCTCACAGGTATCAAAATCGATCTCCTGGTTGATGGTCGCAATGATGCCCAGCATAAAGAGTTTCTTGATGATCTCGCCAGCGGGCTTGCCGATTTTCTCGGAAAGATCTTTTACCGTAATTGTTTCCGTTGTAATAACCGCCTTTTCAATGATTACAGGTTCGGGCCTATGCTGCGGCTGCAATTGCCTGCGCGGCTTGCGGCGGCTGCTGCCCATAGGAGCGTCTTCATCCCACGCGGCGCGAGCGATGGGGACTGCTTCCTTCTGGATCGCCTTCTTATTGCGGGCCTTTTTCTCGGCCTCGTAATTTCTTGTGTAATTGCTCTTATTGGGATCGTAATTGCTTACCTTTTCCTTGCCAACGGCTGGAGCAATAGGTGCCGCAGGTTTTGCGCCCATGGAGGGCCTGCGCTGGAACCCTTCTCCCTGCGGGCGCTGAAAACCGCCACCGCCCTGCGGGCGCTGCTGGTAGCCGCCCTGCTGGTAACCACCGCCCTGCGGACGCTGCTGGTAACCGCCCTGCTGGTAGCCACCGCCCTGCGGGCGCTGCTGGTAGCCACCCTGCTGGTAACCACCGCCCTGCGGACGCTGCTGGTAACCACCGCCCTGCGGACGCTGCTGGTAGCCTTCACCCTGCGGGCGTTGCTGATAGCCGCCCTGCTGGTAACCACCGCCCTGCGGACGCTGCTGGTAGCCACCCTGGCCCTGCTGGTAACCACCGCCCTGCGGACGTTGTTGGTAACCGCCCTGCGGACGCTGCTGATACCCTTCACCCTGCGGGCGCTGCTGGTAACCGCCCTGCGGACGCTGCTGGTACCCTTCACCCTGCGGGCGCTGCTGGTAACCGCCCTGCGGACGCTGCTGGTACCCTTCCCCCTGCGGGCGCTGCTGATAGCCGCCCTGCGGACGCTGCTGGTACCCTTCGCCCTGCGGGCGCTGCTGATACCCTTCCCCTTGCGGGCGCTGCTGATAGCCGCCCTGCGGACGCTGCTGGTACATAGCGGGATCAATGGTGTGCTGCTGATACCCGCCCTGCTGGGGAGGCGTTCGCTGAACGCGCGGTTCTTGCACTTGCTGCTCTTCCGTTGTGCCGCTTTCCGCTTTGGGTTCGACTTTGGGCTCGGCCTTGGGTTCCGCCTTAAGTTCAGGGGAAGCCTCCTGCCGGGCGGCAGGCTGTTCCAGAACAGGCTCCTGCGGCTTTTGCGCAGGGGCTTCAACGGCCTTTTCCACAGGCTTTGCTTCCACCTTTTCGGCAGGCTTATCGCTCGGAGCGGCATGTTTCGGCGGCTCCGCCTTTTTCTCTTTTGGCGCGTCCTCAAATACGCTGTCATCCCCGCCGATATGCACGGCAAGGTCGCGATCGGAAGAAAGCACCTCCATCAGGCGTTCCTGTCTCTCGCGTTCCAGGCGGGCGGCACGCTCCGCATCCTCTTTTGCTCGTAGCTCGCGTTCTTTTGTACGAACTCCCTGCAGCGTTTCCCCAACATCCGCATGGGATTGGTTGATACGCGAGAACAACGCTTGCGCGCGTTCTTCGAGCTCCTTTGCCGCGTCTACGATGTTAACTTTGGCCATACTGATTGCACCCCCGCATTTTGAACCCTGACGGATTAAACTAAACCTTTTTTTCCTGAAATTGCGCATGCGCGCAGAGTATCATATGCACGAAACGGTCGTCGGTGATAGCAAGGATTTTTCCTGCCGGTTTACCGACCGCCCGCCCGACACCGGGCGCTTCGATCAGTGCCGCGCCGTTGCGCCCGCACATATCCCGATAACGCTCCCTTGTGGCTTCCGAAGCCTCATCATCCAGCACCACAAGTTTTGTTTTGCCGGATTTGAGTGCTTTTTCCACCGCGAAGTCCCCAGTGAGACATTTGCCAGCCCGCCGGGACAATCCCAACGCGCCATGGAACTTAAAAAACTCATCCATACTGTTTCATAAAATCTGCTTTGAGCGTCTCATAAAGCTCAGGCTCCACCTTCTGCTCAAACGCCCGTTCCAGGCCCCGCGTCTTAATGGCGCGTTCCAGGCAGGCGATATCCTTGCAGATATACGCGCCCCGGCCTGCCGCTTTTCCGGTGGGGTCAATGCTCACTTTCCCCTCCGCGGAGCGGACCACGCGCAGCATCTCTTTTTTTGGCCGCATCACGCGGCACCCGACGCACATGCGCATCGGCACTTTCTTCGCCGCCATACCGCACCCCGCATCCTCATCTTATTTACAGCGCTTAGAACAGGTCTTCGGTCTCTTCTGGCGCAGTGGGCTCGCTATACATGCTCACCATGGCTTCTTCGGCCTGGGACTGGTTCTTGATATCGATCTTCCAACCGGTAAGCTTTGCGGCAAGGCGGGCGTTCTGGCCTTCCTTGCCAATGGCGAGGGAAAGCTGGTTATCCGGAACGATGACCTTTGCGGCCTTTTCCGCTTCGTTGATATATACCATAAGCACCTTTGCGGGGCTTAAAGCCTTAGCGATATAGACGGCGGAATCGGAATCCCATTCGATGATGTCAATCTTTTCATTGTGAAGCTCGGATACGATACGCTCTACGCGGATCCCCCGCTGGCCGACGCATGCGCCCACCGGATCCACCTGCGCATCGTTGGAAGATACGGCTACCTTGGTACGGAAGCCCGCCTCACGAGCGATGGAACGGATCTGTACGATACCGGACTGGATTTCGGGCACCTCAAGCTCAAACAGGCGCTTGACAAGGCCCGGATGGGTCCTTGAAACCAGTACCTGCGGCCCTTTGTTGGTTTTGCGCACTTCAAGCACATATACCTTAATACGGTCGTTGCTATCAAAGCTTTCGCCCGGTATCATTTCATTTGGCGCTAAAATGCCGTCGGTCTTGCCCAGTTCCACATACGCGCCACTTTTTTCCACGCGCTGTACGATAGCGGTCAATACCTCGTTTTCTTTTTCCACGTACTCGTCATATATGACGCCACGCTCGGCTTCCCGGATGCGCTGCACGACAACCTGCTTGGCCGTTTGCGCCGCGATGCGTCCGAAATTTTTGGGCTTTACCTCTTCCTCCAGTACGTCGCCAACCTCGTACAGAGTATTGATCTTACGCGCATTTTCCAAAGAGATTTCGGAGTGCTGGTTTTCCACCGTCTCCACAACGGATTTGGAGGCAAAGAGCTGTATTTCGCCGGTATCCCGGTCCACTTCCGCACGCACGTTGTTTGAGGTGCCGAAATTGCGACGGTAAGCGGAAATCAACGCGTTTTCTACCGCGTCGATGAGTATCTCCTTGTTGATGCCGCGCTCTTTTTCGATGGCGTTGAGCGCATTGATAAATTCGGCATTCATAGTTCGCACCCCTTACTCTATCAAATAAAATGTTACTGTTATCGTGTTTTTATTAAAAAACGATGTGCGGGCGTATATTTGCTGCGTCTTTGCGGAGTATCGTCCGCTCCTTGCCGTTCTTTTCCGCTATGGTAAAGGACTCGGTATCAAAGCGCAGTAATGTTCCGATAAACTCTTTTTTCTTGTCCTGCGGCGCATAAAGCTTGACAACGATATCCTTGCTGAGGTTGCGTTCAAAATCACGTTCCTTCTTCAATGGCCTGTCAAGCCCCGGAGAGGAGACGCTTAAGAAGTAGGATTGCGCAATAGGATCCGCCTCGTCGAGCAAAGGCTCAACGGTGCGGCTCACACGCTCGCAATCATCGACTGTAACGCCGTTTGATGAATCGATATATAAAGTAAGAATCCAATCTGTTTGCTCTTTTTGAAATTCAACATCGATCAGCTCGTAACCCAAATCCGATACGGCGCCTTGCACCAATGCCTGCACCACGTCAACAGTCTTCAAACGATACCCTCCGTTTTAATGAACCCGCCCATGCGGGCTTAACCGTCTTATCAAAATGAAAGAGTGGGACTCCCCACTCTCCTAACACGCCAACATTTCCGACAAGCTGTATTATAGCACGCCCATTACCTGTTTGGCAAGCGTATTCCAAAAACCATGCATGAATCGCGCTTTTTTCGCCAATTTGGTCATGAAACAGTCTGGAGCAGACTACCATTTTGGGGTAGGGACTCAAAAGTACATTAAGCCCGCAGGGCAATCTCGGGCCGGGGGAGGCTTGCGTTGGAATACTATGAGCTTTTGCTGCTTGCAGTAGCCCTTGGGATGGACGCTTTCACCGCAGCCGTCTCAGAAGGCATCCGCATGAAAACGCTGCAGCCGATGCACGCGCTTAAGGTTGCCTTGCTTTTCGGCCTGTTCCAGGCGATTATGCCTGTCTTGGGGTATCTCCTGGGGATTTCTGTGGACGAATATATCGAAAACGTGGACCATTGGGTGGCTTTGGGACTTCTATCGTTTATTGGCGTACGCATGATACGGGACAGCGCACGCATCATGGACGACTGCGCGCCCCCTTCAGGCATATCCAATTTGCGCACATTGCTTGTGCTCGCTTTGGCCACCAGCGTGGATGCGCTTGCCGCAGGCGTCAGCCTAGCCATACAACATGTCGCCATCCTGCCGTGTGCCGCCACAATCGGCTGCATTACCGCAGTAATGTGCTTTATCGGCGTGATGATCGGCCAGCGTGTTGGCTGCATGTTCCAGCGAAGAGCGGAGCTTTTGGGTGGTATTATGCTGGTGCTGATCGGCGTGAAGATTTTATTGGAGCACCTTTTGGGATAGCTTCAAACCTGAATGGTGGCGGTGACCCTTTGCGCGCCATGGGTGTTTAAGAGCGGCTCCACCACTTCGTTGAGATATTCGAGCACCTGTTCGGGCGCTCGGCCGATATAAGCAGCGGGTTCCAGAATATTGCTGATGTCGGCAGCGGTTAGCCCCATTCGCTCGTCAGTCGCTAGGCGCTCCAACAGATCGCAGGGGGCGCCTTCTTCTTTCATACGCGCAGCGGCGGCCATAGAATGCTCGCGGATGATTTCATGCAATATCTGCCGGTCTCCCCCGCGTTTCACCGCTTCCATCAGCAGGTTTTCTGTTGCCAGGAAGGGCATCTGTTCCATCAGGTTTTTGCGAATAACGGCGGGATATACCTTTAACCCATCCGTCACGTTGAGCATCAGATTAAGTATGGCGTCCACCGCTAAGAAGCCTTCGGGCAAGGCTATTCTTCTATTCGCGGAATCATCAAGCGTACGCTCCAGCCATTGGGTGGAAGCCGTCATAGCGGCGTTCTGCGCGTTTGCCATGACATAGCGCGCCAGCGAGCAAATGCGCTCGCTGCGCATGGGGTTTCTTTTGTAAGCCATTGCGGAGGACCCGACTTGCTCTTTTTCAAACGGCTCCTCCACCTCATGTTCGTGCTGGAGCAGCCGCAAATCGTTCGCAAACCGGTAAGCGCTCTGCGCAATGGCGGAAAGAACGTTGAGTATACGCGAATCTGCCTTCCTTGGGTAGGTCTGTCCACAAACCGGGTAGGAGCCAGGCATAGAAAACGTCTCCGAGATCATGTGGTCTAGACGCTTTACCTTTTCATGGTCGCCGTCAAACAGTTCCAAAAAGCTCGCCTGTGTGCCGGTCGTTCCCTTGCTACCCAACAGACGTAGGCTGTCCCGCACAAACAGCAGCTCTTCAGCGTCCATCACAAAGTCCTGCATCCAAAGCGTTGCGCGCTTGCCTACCGTCACCGGCTGCGCTGGCTGGAAATGCGTGTACCCGAGCGCAGGCAGCGCGCGGTATTCCTTTGCGAACGCAGCAAGGTTCCGGATAACGCCAAGAAGCTTCGTAAGCGTCAGGTTGAGCGCATCCCGGTAAATGAGGATATCCGCGTTGTCCGTCACATAGCAGCTTGTTGCGCCCAAATGGATAATACCCGCCGCCTTGGGGCAGACAAGCCCGTACCCGTAGACATGGGCCATTACGTCGTGCCTATTTTGCTTTTCCTTTTCCGCGATGGCGGCATAATCAATATCCGCCACATGCGCGCGCAGCTCGTCTACCTGTTCCTGCGTTACGGGTAATCCGAGCGCGTGTTCCGCGTCTGCCAAAGCGACCCACAGCTTTCTCCAAGTCGTGGTGCGTGTGTCCGCAGAAAATAGCCGCTGCATGTCCTTTGACGCATAGCGGCTGCATAGCGGGCTCTCATAGGTATCCGTATGCTGCATGGAACCTACTCCTTCTGTTATCGTATGATCAGTGCTTCCCGGTCCGGCCCCACGGAGACATAGGGTATGGGGCACTCCAGGACGCGTTCAATATAGAGCACGTAGTCCTGCGCGGCCTTGGGCAGCTCTTCAAAGCGTCGCACCTTACTAATATCCTCACCCCAGCCGGGCAGGTATTCAATCACGGGCTCCGCCTGATCAAGAAGCGGCGTAAACGGGAAATCTGTTACCATATTGCCACCTATTTTATAGGCGACGCAGACAGGAATGCGCTCCATGTAGGAGAGCACATCCATTTTGGTAAGCGCGATGCCCGTGGCACCCTGCACACGAACTCCATATTTGGTAGCCACCACGTCAAACGGCCCGACACGGCGCGGGCGGCCTGTAGCAGCTCCATATTCCCCGCCCGCCTCGCGCAGCGCTTCGGCCTCTGCGCCGAACCATTCCGCAACAAAGGGGCCTTCCCCCACGCAGGTGGAATACGCTTTAACGATGCCCAGCACCTCGTCCACCCTTACGCCGGGAACGCCCGCACCCAGAGGCGCGTATGCCGCAAGCGGAGAAGAAGAGGACGTAAATGGATAAATGCCGAACTCGATATCCCGCAATGCGCCCAGCTGCGCCTCAAACAGGATGCGCTTACCGGCCTTATGTGCATCGTATAGATATGCGCCGGTATCCATGATAAACGGCTTCAGTTCCCCTCCGAATGTGTTGAGCCAGTTCATCACGTCCTCATATGCATAAGGCTTTGCGCCGTACATGCTGCTCAGCATAAGGTTCTTCCATTCCAGAACCGTTTTTAAATGCTTTTCCAATACGTCCGGCAGCAGCAGGTCGCCCATCTGGATGCCCTTTTTTTGGTACTTATCGCTGTAAACGGGCGCGATACCGCGCTTGGTGGAGCCATATTTCGCGTCCTTAAGGCGCGCTTCCTCCAGCCCGTCCTGCTCCTTGTGGAAGGGGAACACGATGATGCTTCGGTCGCTGATTTTCAGGTTTTCCGGCGTGACAGAAATGCCTGCCGCCCTTAATCGGTTGATCTCCCCGCACAGGTGCTCCAAATCCACAACAGTGCCGTTGCCAAGTATGTTGACCACGTCCGAACGAAAGATGCCGGACGGAATGAGGTTTAGCGCAAATTTGCCGAATTCGTTGATGACCGTATGGCCGGCGTTGCTCCCGCCCTGGTAACGCACCACAATATCGTATTGGCTTGCCAGAAGATCGACCATGCGACCTTTTCCTTCATCGCCCCAGTTGACGCCCACGATTGCGCAGGTTGACATATGTTTTCCTCCTTAAATGGGCTTTTCGTCTTTTCCGATACCATAGTAACAAAGCAATGATGTGGAAGTCAAATATTAATTCCAAATGTTCCACTCTATGTTCGAATATACTTATAAGATATCGCTATATTGCAACACAACGTTCGGGATTTATTGTCTAGATGTGAGATGTAAAGAAAAAGCATACAGCCGTTTTGCGCCGTATGCCGTATACCTTAGTTAAGAAATATGGAGTTTTACCAACACCTTGTTGGCAACGCTGTTGAATATGATTTCATCGGCCAGCGAATGGACGATCGAGAGGCCCCTGCCCCGTTCCTGTTCCAAATCTGCCGGAAGGCAGTTATCCGGGCAAAAGCCTCCTCCGGAATCGGACACCAGCACATGCAGGTAACCATCCTTCCTGCATACCCCGGCAATGACTTCAGCCGGGATTTTTCCGTGCTCCATGGCATTCGAGCAAAGTTCGTATACAATCAGTTTGAGGTCATACCAAGTCTCTTCCTGAACCGGAAGCTGCTCCCGTACAACCGTTAGCAGGTCCGTTGCGACACAGCGCATTTCATCTGGCGTGGAAAACGTACCACGAAAGTTCCAGTCGGGCATTTGATCACTCTTTTTTGGCGCAGGACTTGCACAGGGCATACGCCATTTCAGAACTATTAATACCCGCCTCAGAAACTTTCAAAACAAATTTCACAATTTACTCCACCGCCAGTTTTTCCCTCAGTTTGGTCAGCACGCGGCGCTCAAGGCGCGACACGTACATTTGCGAAACCCCCAGATCTTCCGCAATCGTTCGCTGGCTTTTGTGGTTCACATAGCGTTCAATGAGCACACCGCGTTCTTCTTCTGTCAGCTGGCTGAGGCTGCGTTTGAGAAAGTCCGCGTTTTCAATGCTGATATATTCTTCGGACTCCGTTCCAATCAAATCCGCCAGGCTTCTTTCCCCATCCTGCCCCTGCACGGTTTCATCCAGAGATAAAATCTGCGAACTGGCCCTTACTTCCATCAGCTCGTATATCGTTTCAATGGGGACCTCCATTTCGCGGGCGATCTCTTCAGGCCGAGGGGGCCTGTCCATGCGCGCGGTCAATGACTCCTGCACCTCGTAGAGCTTTTTTAGTAACTCCGTCGCGCGGCGTGGCAGGCGGATGGAGCGGCTCCTGTCCCGAAAATAGTTTTTGATTTCCCCGATCACGGAGGGCGTAGCAAAGCTGCCGAACTTGACGTTGCGTGTGCAGTCAAAGCGCTCCAGTGCCCGGATGAGCGCAAGCGAAGCGACCTGTAACAGATCGTCATAATCCACGCCGCGGCCTACGAACTTCTTGGCGGCAATTTCGGCAATAAACAGGTAATGGTTTAAAAGCTCATTGCGAAGCGAGATATCCCGAGTCTCACAGTATTCAAACATCAATCGATCGTAGTCGTAAGCTGTTTCCAACGCGTGGCGCACTCCTTTCCTGTAAAAATCAGCGCATATTAATCGGAGAGCGCCTTATAAAAGCGGTATTCGCTTTCCCCTTCGACATAAGAAAACTCAAATTCGTTGCAAAGCGCCTGCAAAAGGAATACGCTGAACTGCCGCTCCGGCGTGTTGGGGCAGCTTTCCGGTGAACAATGGGCGGAAACTTTTGCACTCACGCCATCCTTCACACAAAGCTGCAGCTTCAAAACGCCGGGCTGCTGCATGCAGGGAATTAAAAGCAGGCAGGCTTCCGAAAGCGCAGTTTTGACGTCTTCTATTTCTTCCATGTCAAACCCTGCCTGGCCAGCCAAAGACCCTGCCACCAGCCTTGCCGTCGTCAAATATTCCGCCTTGGCGGGCAGCGTGAGATGAACGAATTCCTCCATCATTATTGCTCCACCTCAATTCCAAAAGAGCCGTCCAGCCCGGTGATGACAAAGAGCTTATGGATGCGCGGCTTCATACGCAAAAGCTTGACGGTACAGCCTTTTGCCTCCGCCATCTTGCGCATTTTGACCAAAGCGCCAAGGCCCATGCTGTCTATAAAATCCAGCTGCCTGCAATCAAACACCACCGGGACCGCATGGGTCTCAAGCGCGTCATGTATGGCAGAAATCAGCTTGGGCGCCTGTACAGCGTCCAAATCACCAAACAGGTTGCCGCGCCAAATTTGCTTTTCTACATCAAACTGCATTTGTTTGAGCATGTGACTCCCCCTCAATTATATAGAAAGCTCATCCTTTACGAGATACCCGCATTTGTTGCAGTATGCCTGATCCTTCGAGAAAGTGGCCCCGCAATTTGCGCACAGATCCGTATCCTGTCTTTCTTCCTTCACGGTGGGCAGCGGTGCGCCGCACTTGCTGCAAAAACCATTCCCCATACCTATGACCGCATCGCACGAGGGGCAGTACATCATGCCCTTTAAGGAAAGCAGCCGTTCGTTGCGTATGCGGATCTCCTGCTCGCACCTAAGAATTTTCAGTATGGTCTCTTCAAACGGTCCCTCCGGGTGTTCCTTATTCCGTTCGTAGTATTCACACCCCAAATAAAACTGCAGCTCGGAAATGTTCTCCTCAAAACCGCTTATTTCATTGTTCAGGCGGGCGGTCTCCATCATTTCGCTGGACTTTTTTCCGGCCGTTTCCGCAAAGCTGGAAATTTTCTTTCCAAAATCTGAAAAAGAAGGCATATTGCGCACCTCCATACTTAACCATTCGTATTATAGCATCATATGACAGGTATCGCAAACCTCAGCAATCGCAAACAAACCGTAAAATATAATTCCGGAGATTGTAGTAGGCGATTTTTTCAATTTCAGCTGCTGTAAGCCCTGACCGCTCAAGCGCAAAAAGCAGGGCAGGCAAGTCGCGGCTGGTTTTTAAATCCTGTGGGTACAGCGGCATGCCGTCAAAATCTGAGCCAATGGCGCAGCATTCCACACCGCCGATTTTTACAATATGCAAAATCTGCTGCACGATATCCTCTATCGTTGCGCTGTTGCGGCTGGAAAGCTGTTTGTGAAAAAAATTAACGCCAACTACCCCGCCTTGCTGCGCGATTGCACGGATGTGCGCGTCCTGCAGCGAACGAGGGGAGAAATAAACCGAGCGGGCGTTGGAATGGGAAGCGAATACAGGTTCTTTTGCACGGGAAAGCACCTCGTCAATGCCTGCGTCGCTCAAATGCGAAACGTCCACTGCCATATGGATGCGCCCCATCTCATCCACAACCTCGCGGCCCAAAGAGGTCAAGCCTCTGTTGCCGCGCGCCGTTGCGGCCCCGGCAAGCTCGTTGTTGTAATTCCATGTCAGAGTCATGGCGCATACGCCCAGTTTTTTGAGTACGCGCAACACAGCAAGGCTTCCTTCTATCGCTTCCCCGCCTTCTATGGTGAGAACGGTCGCAATTTTACCGTTTCCCGGCTCAAACGCCGGGGTAAGCGGTTCAAAATCTTCGGGATGCTCATTCAACATGCGGTAATAGGCATCTATCATGCCCATGCATTGCTGCAGGTATGGTGTGCGAAGCGTCCGGTCCATCCACGTCGCAAAAAACTGAAGCGCGACGCCGCCCTCCAGCATATGCGGCAAATAAATGGCTTGGTTATCCTGCATCTTGTCGATGCTGTGCCCGCTCTGCCACATATTATATAAAAAATCGCAATGCGCATCGGCAATCGGAATGTTCATCCATCTGCCCGCCTTTCCTGGATTCGCTAGATGCATATAATTAAAACTCTCAATTCGTAATGGTCGCGCTGCGTTGCGGCAAAGCCGCTGCCTAACGCTCCCTTACTCACTGGGCTTACGCCGTGCTGTATCCGCCACCGGCGGCACTAAGGGGTCGGCCCCTCAATTCGAACTGGTCGTCCCGCTCCCTACCGGTCGCGGTACTTCCTTTCTCATTGGGCTTAGCCCTCGCTTACTCTGCCACTGGCAGCGCTTCGGGCACGGCTCCATAAAATAAGGATATGCGGCGAAGCATATCCTTACGATTATGATTATTCCCAGAGATTATTTCGCAAAATCGACCGTCCGGGTTTCGCGAATGACGTTTACCTTGATCTGGCCGGGGTATTCCAGCTCCGCCTCGATACGCTTGGCGATATCCTTGGCCATGACAATGGTATCCGCGTCGTTCACGCACTCGGGCTTTACGATGATGCGCACTTCGCGACCGGCCTGTATCGCAAACGAGGTATCCACGCCTTCAAAGGAATTCGCGATTTCTTCCAGCTTCTGCAGTCGCTTGATGTAGCTTTCAAGCGTTTCGCGCCGCGCACCGGGCCTTGCCGCCGATATGGCGTCTGCTGCCTGGACAAGCACCGCTTCCACTGTCTGCGCCTCTACGTCCCCGTGATGCGCCATGATGCAATGTATGACGGCGTTGTTTTCCCTGAACTTCTTGGCGACGTCAGCGCCGATCTGCACATGGGGGCCCTCCACCTCATGGTCTATGGCCTTGCCGATATCGTGCAGTAAGCCGCCGCGCTTGGCCAGCGCAACGTTTGCGCCAAGTTCCGCAGCCATGACACCCGCAAGGTGCGCCACCTCTATGGAATGCTTGAGCACGTTCTGACCATAGCTTGTGCGATACTTCAAGCGGCCCAGCAGACGGACAATTTCGTGGTGCAGCCCGTGCACGTCCACATCCAGCACCGCCTGTTCACCCGCTTCGCGGATTTGGTTATCAACTTCGCGCTTGGCTTTGTCCACCATTTCCTCAATACGGGCGGGATGGATACGGCCATCGAGTATCAATTTTTCCAAAGCGATACGTGCAACCTCCCTGCGGACAGGGTCAAAGCCGGAGAGGATGACTGCCTCCGGCGTATCGTCTATGATAAGGTCCACACCTGTCGCCGTTTCCAAAGCGCGAATGTTGCGCCCTTCACGGCCGATGATGCGTCCCTTCATTTCATCATTAGGCAGCGGTACAACGGACACTGTGGTTTCCGCCACATGATCCGCCGCACAGCGCTGTATGGCAAGGGATACGATATTGCGCGCGCGCTTATCCGCTTCCTCCTTGGTTTTAGCCTCGATATCTCGGAGCAGCAACGCCGCTTCATGGCGCGCCTCGCGCTCCACATTTCCTAAGAGGATTTCCTTTGCCGCATCCATGGACAGGCCGGATATGGTTTCAAGCTCTTTGAGCTGGCGGTTGTGCAGTTCATCGATCTCCGTCTCTTTTGTGTAGATGTCGTTTTCGCGCTTGTTTAAATGCTGCTCGCGCTGTTCAAATAATTCCTGCTTCTTATCCAGCGTCTCCTCTTTTTGAAGAATTCTGCGTTCGGAACGCTGCAGTTCGTTTCGCCTTTCGCGAAGCTCCCGTTCTCCCTCGGTCCTTAACTTGAAAACTTCCTCTTTGGTCTCTAATACCTTTTCCTTTTTGATTTCTTCCGCACGCTTCTGCGCGTCTTCCAACATTCTATTTACAGCTTCTTCGGCTTTTCCGGTTTTGGCTTCGGCGATATTTCGCCGGTACACATACCCTGCAAATGTGCCGATCCCCAAGGCCACAATTGCGCAGGCGATTAAAATCCAAATACTAACATTCACGCAGGCAACCTCCAATTTATATAAATGTAACCGGGCCTGAGCCCGGTTTGCATACCGGCAATTTCATAAGAAAGATTATGAATTCGCAACTAGTCTGCATGATTTCTCAATATCGATTGTAAAACCTTATTGTACAATTGTCAAGCAAACAATTTACCATAAATTTACATTTTGTTTGGTGGGAGTACAGGGTAAAAATGTCTGTTTTAAGGTATACCCATGCCTTAAAACAGACTCAGCTGGTTGGATTTTGGCAATGCGTCGAAGCAACCTGCTTCGGTCAGGGCGTTGATAACGGCGCTGTTCGCGCCCGTGCGGGATTGAAAATCTTCTATGGAAAGAAACTTTTCGTTCCCTTTGTTCTGTGCCATCGCGACCGCCGCGTTGCGCCCCACCCCGCCGACGGCGTTAAAAGGCGCACGAATGCCTTCCTCTTCAATCAGGAAATTCACAGCGTCGGATTTATAAATATCCACGGGCAACAGCGCGATGCCCCGGAGGTTCATTTCATACACCACTTCCAGTATGGTCAGGAGGTCGGTTTCCTGGTTGCTTGCCTCCTTGCCCTTGGCTTCAATATCACGAATGTTCTGCAGCACACGCGCTGCTCCGCCCACTGCGTATTTCACATCGAACGCGTCGGCGCGCACGGTATAATACACCGCGTAAAACGCCTTGGGCTCATGCACTTTATAGTAAGCGATGCGATAGGACATCATTACATAAGCCACGGCATGTGCGCGCGGGAACATATACTTGATTTTTTCGCAGGAGTCGATAAACCATGCCGGAACATTCTGCGTGAGCATGGCAGCCTTCATATCATCGGTGAGGCCCTTCCCTTTGCGTACGCTTTCCATGGTTTTGAACGATATGGAAGGCTCGCAGCCGCAGGCCATCAGGTAATTCATGATATCGTCGCGCGTACAGATTACCTGGGATAGCGTGGCCGTACCGTTTAATACCAGAGTCTGCGCGTTGTTGAGCCACACGTCAGTACCATGTGAAAGCCCCGCGATACGCACAAGCTCCTCCATTGTCGTAGGCCTGGTATCCATCAGCATCTGCCTGACAAAGCTTGTGCCGAATTCCGGAATGCCCAAAGAGCCGACCTCGCAGCCGCTGAGCGGGGTTAAATCAATACCCAGGCGCTCAGACGAAGAATAGATGCTCATGGTGTCTTCATCGTCAAGCGGGATGGAGCGCGGGTTGATGCCCGTCAGGTCGTTAAGCATTTTCAGCGCCGTCGGGTCGTCGTGCCCCAGGATATCGAGCTTGACCAGGCGGTCATCAAGCGCATGGAAGTCAAAATGCGTGGTGATGGTATTCTTTTGTTTTTGGTCCGCCGGGTACTGAACCGGCGTAAACTCCAGAATATCGTTCTCTTTGGGTACGATAACGATACCCCCCGGATGCTGGCCGGTGGTTCGCTTCACGCCAGAACAGCCTTCACAGAGGCGATCGATCTCATGGCGCGTGACAGTCATATTCATTTTTTCTAAGTACTTAAGAACATACCCATAAGCGGTTTTTGTTTGCACGCCACTGATGGTGCCCGCACGGAAGGCGTGCCCGTCGCCAAACATTTCTTCCGTATACTTGTGCGCCACCGACTGGTATTCGCCGGAGAAATTTAAATCAATATCCGGCGTCTTATCACCATGGAACCCTAAGAATACTTCAAAGGGGATCTCATAGCCCGCTTTTTCGTACTTATTGCCACAAGCGGAGCAATCTGCGTCCGGCATATCAACACCGCATGCGTATTTGCTGCGGTCTACGTCGAATTCGCTGTGACGGCAGTTGGGGCAAAGATAATGCGGCGGCAGCGGATTAACCTCCGTAATGCCGGCCATTGTGGCAACAAACGAGGAGCCGACCGAACCTCGGGAACCCACCAGGTAGCCGTCGTCCATGGATTTTTTCACAAGGCGCTGGGCCATTAAATATAGCGACGCAAAACCATTGCCGATAATGGAGTTGAGCTCCTTGTCCAGGCGCTTCTGCACGATTTCGGGCAACGGATCACCATAGAGCGCGTAGGCGCGGCTCATTGCCATATTGCGCAGTATGTTTTCCGCATCCTCAATCTTTGGCGCATATGTGCCGTCCGGGTAGGGTTTTAGAGTATCACAGCTTTCAGCTATGCGATTGGGGGCGCGCACAACGACCTCCATAGCCTCTTCTTCGCCTAAATAGGAGAAATCCTCCAGCATTTCATCGGTGGTTTTAAAATAAAGCGGAGGCTGGAGATGCGCGTCCTTATACTCCATTTCGTTGAGCAATATCGCTCGGTATACGGCGTCCTCCGGGTTCAGAAAATGCACGTCCCCGGTGGCGACCACTGGTTTATGAAGCGCCTTCCCCATATCTACGATACGGCGGTTGATGTTTCTGAGCGCTTCTTCATCCGGCACGATTCCTTCGCGCAGCATGAACGCGTTATTGCCGAGCGGCTGTATTTCAAAATAATCGTACCACTGCGCGATCTCAAGTATTTCCTCTTCCGGTTTCTTGTGGATGATGGCCTGGTAGAGTTCCCCCTGTTCGCAAGCGGAGCCTAGAAGAAGCCCTTCGCGGTACATGCGCAATAGGCTCTTAGGTATCTGCGGCTTGCTGTGGAAGAAATCAATATGCGCGTGACTCACCAGACGGTAGAGGTTTTTCATGCCCGCCTGCGTACTGGCCAATATGATGATGTGGTTGAGCTTCGCCCGCTTGCCCCGGCCTTCTTCCCCATCTTCGTTGGTATAGACCGGGATTTCCGTTAAGCCCATGCACTGCATGCGCTCCATAAGCTTTAAAAACACTGCGGCAGTTGCCTCAGCATCGTCTACCGCCCGATGATGGTGTTCCAGAGATACGCCAAGGTATTCGCATATGGTATTGAGCTTGTGGTTTTTCATGCCCCAGAGGAGGTAGCGCGAAAGCATCAGCGTATCCGCATATGGCTGGTCAAATGAAATGGAAAACCGTTCGCCGTGCGTGCGGATAAACCCAACGTCAAACGAAGCGTTGTGGGCCACAAGCACGCAGCCCTTTGAAAACGCGGAAAACTGCGTAAGCGCCTCCCTTGTAAGCGGAGCGCCCTGCACCATATCCTCCGTAATGCCGGTGAGGGCTACGATATTCTGGGGAATGGCGACGCCCGCATTGACAAACGTGCTGAAGCGGTCGATTACCGCCCCGTCCTTGATCTTGACCGCGCCAATCTCAAGAATATGCCCCTGTTCGGCCTTCAGGCCTGTGGTCTCAATATCGAACACCACATAGGTTTGGTCAGCAAGCGGCAGCACGGCGGTATCTGCCTTTAAATATCCTTCTACGCCGTATAGTATTTTGATTTTGTTCTTTGCGCCCGCCTTGTACGCTTCCGGAAACGCCTGTACCACGCCGTGATCCGTAATGGCGATGGCGCTGTGCCCCCAGGAGGCAGCAGTCTGTATGGCGTTCTTTACGCCGGTCAGTGCATCCATGGCGGACATCTGGGTGTGCAGGTGCAGCTCCACGCGCTTGTGTTCGGCGGTATCCCTGCGAACGTCTCCCTGCACCGTCATAATATCCTGCGCCAATATGACAAGTTCGCGCGAAAAATTATCGTACTCGCATTGTCCGCGGATGCGCAGATAGCCGTTTGCCTTCTGCACTTCCTCCATGGATTTTACGAGTGAGGCAGCGGCTTTATCAAACGCGAATACCTTACAGAGCATGGTATTGGTATAATCGGTTACATGAAAGAGCAGCAAAATCTTGTCCGCGCCGTTTTTGAGCTTTTTGCTTTCCATAGAGATAAGGCGTCCTTCTACCGTCACGCGGCCGGAATCATCCCGAAGGTCCACCATTTTTGTAATCTCCGCACGAGCAATGCGCTTGCCAAATAAAAGTTTGTCCTCTTCCACAGCAGGCTTTTCCCTGCCCTTTTCCTTGCTGCCGCCGTTTTCGCCTGCAGCAATGGGCGCACTTAATACAGCGGGGCTGTTGATGGAAAGCTCCACATTACACGGGGCAAAGTGCGCAGAAAGAATGGACTGCAACGCCTCCCGCTGTTCGTTTGTCAGTATAGCCTGGGTATGGAATTGTATTTGCAGCGATTGTGTAGCGGGATTCCAATTCGCTTGCTGAAGCGTTAACCCTGCGGCCCATTCCCCGGCCTGCAGCAGCAATTGAGTAAATTCCGTATTCAAGATTACCCTCCAACCAAAAGGAACGCTATTCGGTCACATTTTTCGCTTCCCGCACCAGCCGGTCAAGCATTTCTTCCGCCGTGCCGGACGCGATTTTTTCCCCTTTTTGAAACAGTACGCCGTTGCCCGCGCCAAAGGCGATGCCGATATCTGCCTCTTTCGCCTCCCCCGGGCCATTTACCGCGCAACCCATCACGGCGACCGTAAGCGGAACTTTCACTTCCGCAAGCCGCTCGCGCAGCGTTTGCACGATACTCTCCAATTTCACACCGCACCGCCCGCAGGTGGGGCAGCTGATGATTTCAAGCTTTTCCCTTCTAAGGCCCGCTGCACTTAGTATCTGCTTCGCGGCCGTCACTTCCTGTACGGGATCCCCCGTAAGGGAAACGCGCAGCGTATCGCCTATGCCATCTAAAAGCAGTGCGCCAAGGCCCATGGCGGATTTTACAAGCGCGTATTCGCCCAACCCCGCCTCCGTCACGCCGATATGCAGCGAATAGTCCACTTTCTCATGCATCAGACGGTAGGCTTTCACCGTATCCGGCACATTCGATGCTTTGAGGGAAACGACGGTATCATAGAACCCTTCCCGCTCAAGCATAGCGATATGGCGCATAGCGCTTTCCACCATAGCTTCCGGCTTTGGGCCACCGTAACGCGTAAGCAGGTCCTTCTCCAAAGAGCCCGCGTTCACGCCGATTCGGATGGGCACTTTATGCGCCTTTGCGCAGGCGACAAGCTCACGTACCTTAGCTTCGCCGCCAATGTTGCCGGGATTGATGCGCAATTTGTCCGCACCGTTTTCCGCGGCCGCAATGGCTAGCCTATGGTCAAAATGGACGTCCGCCACCAGAGGAATATGGATTTGCTCTTTGATGCGCTTAAACGCCTGCGCACAGGCCATATCGTATACGGAAGCGCGGACGATCTCGCAGCCCGCCTGTTCCAGAGCTAGAATCTGCTCCGTAGTCGCTTCCGCGTCCCGCGTATCGGTATTTGTCATGGATTGTATGGTAACGGGCGAACCCGCGCCCACGGGAACGGAACCCACCATGATAAGGCGTGTTTCTGCCATGGCGCTAGCCCCTTATTATTCTCATGATATCGTTAAAAGATAACAATATGATGAGCCCAAACAACAGAATGAGGCCGACAAAATGAATCATGCCTTCCACCCTTTCAGGCACAGGTTTTCTGCGGATGCCTTCCAGCGTAAGGAATGTGAGCCTTCCCCCATCCAGGGCGGGCAGCGGCAGAAGGTTAAATACCGCAAGGTTGACGCTGAGGATGACGGCAAGGTCCAGCACCATTTCCATCCCTACTCGGATCGCAGAACCGATGACGCTGATGGTGCCAACGGGCCCTGCAACATCATCCAATTTTACGCCTGTTGTGAAAATGCTGCCTAGGAAAGCAAACATCTGCTTGATCACCAAGCCCACGTAAACGAACGACCCTTTGACGGCCTCAAAGAATGTAGCAGGGACGCGCGCGTACGCGATATTAATGCCAATCATATTGCGTCCGGCCTCTTCGTTATAAATGTTCTGCACATGCAAATCCATCTGCTCGCCGTTGCGCAAGACGGTTATCACCGCCTCATTTTCTTTGACCGAGATAATTTTATTGACTGCATCATCCGGATTTTCAATGCGTACGCCGTTGACAGCATACAGGACGTCCCCCGACTTCATCCCCGCCAAATATGCGGGAGAGGAAGTACTCGGAATTTCTCCAACGGCTGCCGCATAATTCCCATACGCCATAAGCGCGACGACTGCAAAGATGATGGCAAACAGAAAGTTCATGACCGGGCCTGCCAAGATCACCAAAAAACGCTTCCATGTTTTTTGCGCATTGAAGCTCTTGCCATCCCTGATCTCTTCATCTTCTCCATAAAAACGGCACATGCCGCCAATTGGAAACGCTCGGATGGCATAGAGGGTACCGTTTTTCTTTCTGCTCCAAATTTTCGGCCCCATACCGATGGCAAACTCCACAATGCCAAAACCGAGAAGCTTCCCGACCTTGTAGTGCCCGTACTCGTGCACCATAACAAATATGCTCAGCAGCAGTAGCGCCGCCAAAATCGACAGTATTTGCGATACGATTTCCAAAATAACGTCATCCTTTCTTCAGGAAGTCCCGTTAAAGAGCATGCGCACATATCGGCGTGCGTACGCATCTATCTCCAGTACATCCGCAAGCGTTGCGACATTCCCCGCCGGGGCATGGGCAAGCGCTTCCTCCACCGCCCGGCGGATATCCAAAAACCCGATTTTATGGGAAACAAACAGTTCCACCGCTTCCTCGTTCGCCGCGTTGTATACGATGGGCAGCGTCTGTGCGCCCGTCAATGCAGCGTGCGCTAAACGGATGGCTGATTGATTGTTGCCATCTTCAAACGTCAGCGCGCCTAAGCTGGCAAGGTTAAGCCTGGTTATTCGGCGATCCAGTCGCTTGGGGTAGCTGAGCGCATATTGCACAGCAAGGCGCATATCCGGTGCGGAAAGCTGCGCGATGGACGCCCCATCTTTGTATTCTACCATAGAATGTACGATAGATTGTGGATGAATCAGTACAGAAATATGAGTATTTGGAAAATCAAACAGAAAACTGGCCTCGATGACTTCCAGCCCTTTATTAAACAGCGTGGCTGAATCCACCGATATCTTGCGGCCCATACGCCAAACCGGGTGCCTTAGCGCCTGCTCCGGCGTAACGCCCTCGAGCTGCGCTTCCGTAAACTCACGGAAAGGCCCGCCGGATGCCGTAAGTATAAGCGTTTCAACTTCCGATTTCTTTCCGTTTTGCAGGCATTGGAATATGGCGGAATGCTCGCTGTCTACAGGCAGTACACGCCCGCCATATTCTTTTATGGCCGCGTTGACCAGCGTATGTCCGCAAATGATGCTTTCTTTATTGGCGAGCGCCACCGTTTTCCCTGCGCGAAGCGCAGAAAGTAACGCGGGCAGTCCTTCAATGCCGCCTATGCCTATGAGCACGATATCCGCTTCGGGCAGTGCCGCAAGAACAGAGTTTG
>JAEYSE010000113.1 GCA_023435025.1 Bacillota bacterium | reverse complement strand
GTTTTGGCAATCATCATATCAGCAGGACGACATTTAGTCTTTCCGGCAGCGAATTTAGAAAGGAAAAGAGCAAAAAACAATGAGCGGTATTTCTAGTTTGTTCGAAGGCATACTCACATTTCGTTTGGAGTATTTCATCATGTACGCAATCGGCGGGTTGCTCATATACCTGGCCATTGCAAAGGATTATGAGCCAATGCTTTTGCTTCCCATCGGATTTGGCGCAATTCTCGTGAATTTGCCGCTGAGCGTAATTTGGGGCCACGGAAATGAAGTAGGGCTGCTGCAGTTCGTGTATAATACCGGTATCTTGACAGAGCTTTTCCCCGCGCTCATATTTATAGGCATCGGCGCGATGACGGATTTTAGGCCGTTGCTTGCGACACCGAAAATGATGTTCTTTGGAGCCGCTGCCCAGTTTGGAATATTCTTCACGGTTATTGCTGTTATCTATCTGACGGCTGCAATCCCCGCCTTAAATTTCAACATATTTGACGCCGCCGCTATCGGCGTGATAGGTGCGGCGGACGGACCGACCTCCATTGTAGTTGCTTCCGCATTTTCTAAATTCTCGGACAATGATTTGGTTGGACCCATTACGGTGGCTGCTTATTCCTACATGTCCCTTGTCCCCATTATTCAGCCGCCGATCATTAAGCTTCTGACCACCAAGGAAGAGCGTAAAATCCGCATGGTGTATAGCGACGTCACGCTGCCAAAGTGGGTCATGATCCTTTTCCCGATTGGAATAACGGTACTTGCCGGTATCATCGCGCCCATCAGCGCACCGTTGATCGGACTACTGATGTTTGGCAACCTGCTCAAGGAAGCTGGCGTTGTAGAGCGGCTTGCACAGGCTGCACAGAAGGAACTTTCCAATATCGTTACCCTGCTGCTGGGTATTACGATTGGTGCTTCCATGCATTACGCAAAATTCTTAACACCTCAGACGCTTGCCATACTTGGGCTGGGTCTTGTGGCGTTCATATTTGATACCGCTGGCGGCGTGCTGTTTGCAAAGCTGCTGAACCTCTTCTCCGGTAAGAATAAGGTCAACCCCATGATAGGCGCCGCGGGTATCTCCGCGTTCCCCATGGCGGCCCGTATCGTTCAGCGTATGGCCAAGGATGAAGACCCCACGAACTTCATTCTGATGCAGGCGATGGGTGCGAACGTCTCGGGTCAGATCGGTTCCGTTATTGCGGGCGGCGTTATTCTTTCCATTACGCCTTGGCTTGCATCATTGATTAAATAAAGGAGGGAAAAGAGATGACGATTATTGAAGCCGGTTGGACGTTGATGGGTTTTGGCCTTGTGGGTGTCTTTGTATCTCTGATCCTGTTCTACTTTTTATCCAAAGTGCTGGTTTCTCTTGGGGCCAAGCAGAGTAAAAAGGAGAAATAAGTGAACCGACCCTATCGGCGTGCGCAATAAAAGCGTACGCCGGTTTTTTATTTTGGCGCGGGTTGAAACACAGAGAACCTCAGGATACAATAAAAGGAATGAATGACATACAAGGGAGGCGTATATGGAATATCTGGATGCCGGGCGCGCATTGCTGTTTTCGCTTGGAGCGGGACTCTCCACACTGCTGGGGGCGCTGATCGTCTTTTTGGTAAAGGGGAAAAGCGAAAAAGCGGTGACCGCCTCACTCGGGTTTGCAGCTGGGGTGATGATCAGCGTTTCATTCTTAGATATGCTCCCAAGCGCTACGGATGCGCTTTCCGAATGGGCAGGGCCGCAACTGGGCATCATTCTTATGATTGTTTCCCTGGTCGTCGGGGTTTTGATTGCCGCGGGCATCGACCATTTTGTTCCCCACGAACACCTGGAGGGGAAGGAGCAGTCCCATGGCAACATGTATCGGCTGGGCATGATGTCCATGCTGGCGATCGCTGTACACAACTTTCCGGAGGGAATCGCCACGTTTATGGCGGGGGTTTCCAATGCAGAGCTGGGTCTTTCTATTTCGGTAGCCATCGCCATGCACAATATCCCGGAAGGGATAACAGTTGCCATGCCGGTGTACTATTCCACCGGCAGCAAGAAGCGGGCGCTGTGGTTTGCATTCCTGTCCGGCATTTCGGAACCGGCGGGCGCGCTGCTCGCGTTTTTGCTGCTGCGGCCGCTTATCAATGATCTGGTGCTTGGTTTTGTGTTTGGCATAGTATCCGGTATCATGCTGTATATTGCCATTGAGGAACTTATTCCATCCTCCCGGCAGTATGGGTATACGCGGCTGGCGCTGTTCTCCACAATCGCGGGCATGTGTATCATGCCGTTGACGCATATTATTTAGGTTCAGTACGCTGGTTTCAGCGCAAACTAGATTGGAGGGATTTTGTGGAAACCAAGCTGATCACCATCGGCCTTACTGTTAGCATAGCCATATGCTTTCTGTTGCCTATCGTATCGCTCCTTATCATGCAGGGGAGAAAATGGAAGATCGCCCCCGCGTTTTTTGTGGGCGCGCTTGCGTTTTTCGTCTCACAGGTACTCATCCGAATCCCGCTTTTGAGCATATTTGGGCAAACCCCATTTATGCAGCAGCTTTCACAAAACATCGTTCTCTACGGACTGTTTCTGGGGATTACCGCGGGTCTGTTTGAAGAATGCGCAAGGTTTCTGTTCTGCAAGCTAATGCTCAAAAAGCACAGGCGCTATGTGGATGCCATAGCGTTCGGCTTTGGGCATGGCGGAATAGAGGCCATTCTGCTGGTTGGGATTACGCTGATCAGCTCCCTGGTGCTCTACATAGCAATGAACAACGGCACACTGGTCGCTATGGTAGGCGAGGAAGTCGCCGCCACGGTTGTGGCCCAGTTCAGCACCCTTACGCCCCTTACCTCCGTACTGGGCGGTGTGGAACGCATACTTGCGGTGATGCTGCACATCGGCTTTTCCGCCATGATATTTACGGGCTTTGTCCGCAACCAGCCCGGGAAGTATCTCCTGCTTGCGATACTTGCGCATGCGTTCGTGGATGCGTTTGTGGTGATCGTACCTTCCTTCATATCGATGAGTCCGGTTGTGCTGGAGGGAATTGTGTTTGTGTTTGCGGCGTTGGGCCTTCTCTATGCGCTGCAGGCAAAGAAGAACTTCCCCGTGGTGGAATTGCCTGCGGATGCAATCGGCGTGATTCCCGCGCAGGAGATTGCGCCCGAACAACCTGCCGATTCTCCAGAACAGCCTGTGGATTCTCAGGAATAGCGGCAAAGCAAGTAAGGTGCAAAAGGGCGTCGCCGACGCCCTTTTCGTTTTTTACAATGAAACCCCTGAATAATTATTTTCGTATATCAGGTGCGTTGGCTTTCCTTTGCGCTTGGGTTGATTGGGAGGCGGCTTTTTTTGTATAATACAATGGAAGACAGCCTTTAGTACAAAAAGGAAGGGGGTGACCCGCGTTACAAAGGAAGTAGACAAAATGGCCGTAGAAGCGGCGCGCGACGAGGAAGCCAGAGCGCAGCTGATACAAAGCTGTGAGCGTTTCATTCTAAAAATCACGTTTCGATGCACCCGCCGGTTTATACGCAAAACCGACGATGAATGGTCGGTCGCGCTGATTGCGTTTTCACAGGCAATCGACACATATGACCCAAACAAGGGTACGTTCTTCGCCTATGCGGAGCTTTTGATGCGCAGCCGGTTGACGGATTATTGTCGGTCACAGGCAAAATACGCGGTGGAACTGGATGTCTCGCCTTCTGTCTTTGCAGGAAATGCAGAACAGGATGAGATAGACAGCTCCCTGCAGGCTGCTGTACTTCAGCGCACAGCAGTGGAGGAGAGCACGGCTTTGCGGGATGAAATCCAGGCCGCAAACGATATTTTTCAGAGGTACGGATTTTCTTTTTTTGATTTGGCGGCGTGTTCCCCGAAAAGCATCAAAACAAAAAAGCTATGCGCGCAGGCGGTTCTGTTTTTGATAAACCATCCGCCGCTTTTTTGTGAATTACAGCAGAGCCTCCAGCTTCCTCTCAAAATAGTAACGGCGCATACGGGGATACCCCGAAAATTATTGGAACGGCATCGTAAATATATCATAGCGGCATCGGAAATTCTTTTGGGGGACTTTCCGTGCCTTTCGGAATATATGAGGTTTATCAGAAAGGAGGGTGAACGATGAAAGCTGCCATTGTGGAGCTCCGTGAAAAGAAGGCTGCCGCTCTTCTGTCCAACGGCACTGTTGTGATCATACCCAACCGCAGCTATGCACTCGGGCAAGAGATCGAGTATCGTTCCCCTGCTATTACAGCGCGGAAAGCCGCGGCATGGGCGGCAGGGGTTGCCGCAGTACTGTGCATCGGCTTAGGGGTATATGCCTACAAGGCTCCGTATAGTTATGTTAGCCTGGACATCAATCCATCCATTGAGTTTTCGCTTAACCGGTTCGATCAGGTGCTCCGTGTAACCGCCGTAAACACCGACGCGCAAGCCATAGTAACGGAGTTGTATCACCAGGACATATCCCACCGGAACATTGCGCAGGTGGTGGAGCTCACCATAAAGAGCCTCTCTGAACGGCGTTATTTTGAGAAAGAAGGCGGCAGCTATGTTCTGATTGCCGCAGCCTCGCACGATACAAAAAAAGTGGAGGAGCTTGTTTTAACGCTGGAACAGACCGCGCACCTTGCAAAGGACAGCCCGGAGAAACTTAGGGTAGAGACGGTATCCGGCAAGCCGGAGCAGGTGGAAGAAGCCCGGAAGGCAGGCGTTACGCTGGGCAAAAAGCAGCTTGTGGATGAGCTTGAGAAGAATATCAACGCCCCCAAGCCCTTTGACTATGACGAATGGCTGCATAAACCGGTAACAGAAATTATGGAAGAAGCTGAAAAGCACGATAAGCCTAAAAAGCACGAGGAGCCGAATGCTTCTCCCATACCGGAACCTGAAAAAACACCCAAGCCCTCAAAAGGAAAAGATCCGGGAAAAAGCAAAACGCCACAACCCTCGTCTTCAAATGGGAATAAGGGTCAGGACAAGCATCCGAACGGAAATGGCGCCAAAGGAAAACCCGAGGAATCGGAGAAGAACGGGAATGGCGGATCGAAGCCATCAGACCAACAAGGAAAAGCATCCCCGCAGGGTGGTGGAGAGGATGGGAATTAATCTTCATCAAGCGGTAGATCAATGGGCTGTGCTTAGCGGGATGAAATAAGCCCCGAACAATGATTTTAGGACGGCTCCTCCGGCTAGGGGGAGCCGTTCTCCCTGCATTTGCTTTCAGCCTTATTTTTAGTGATGTGGGGGAGTTGCACTCCCTGATTTGATTAAACCTCACAATCTGCGCGTCGGATTTGAGACTCAAACAATAACGGCTCCCCCTCAGGGGAGCCGTTATTGTTCAAGGCAGTACATGGAAGGCATTGGCATGAAGTTCGCAACCGCATGAAAAATGCTTTGTGTTCCCTTGCAACCTTGGACTTTGGTGCCAAGGATCTGCTAGCGGACACCGGTTCTGGCTTCCAAACGGTCCTCCAGACCGTTTTTCTGCCTTTGACAATGGCCCACCCCCTTCTTCCGCCACTGGCGGAGTCTCGACATCCCCCCAAACCAAGGGCTTCCCAAATGAGAACTGGCAAGGAGAGCCCTGGCTGGCTGCGCCTCGGGTATTAGGCCTACGGGTCGCCGCCAAAGGAGTGAACCGATCAAAAGATCGGTGTTCGCCTTGGCATCTTGGTTCCCTTGGGGGAGTTCACAGGGCGAAGCCGATTAATATGAGCTGGCATAACCCGGTGAACAAAGGAGCGAAAAGACGGCGGCTTGCCGTAACGCAGCGTGGCCTTTACCGAACTGAATGAACCCTGAAACAGAGAAACAAAAAAGCTAACGGCTCCCCGATTGCAGGGGAGCCGCTGCATAGAAGGTAAGCTTACTTTGTGAGCTTTCCAAACAGGTTGGAGAACCAATTGACAACGGCTACCCAAATGCCCGTTACCCTCTGCTCTTGCGGAGGTTTTTGCACGGAGTTGGGAGTCTCCGCGGTGCTGATTCCTGCGCCGTTGAGTGCCTCAATCAAGGCTTTTTCGGCTGCATTCACCGCTTCACGGGTGGCCTCTTTTGTGGCGTCATCCCCAGTAGCCCACGCGTTTTCCATATTGGCAACAGCGGCCTTATACGTTTCCGTCAGGGTAGTCAGGGATGCCTGGGTTTGGGCATCGGTCACAGTCGTAATTGAAGCCGTAATGGCATTGATATCAAGCAGCTTCTTCTGTTGCCCTTTGGGCAGGGAACTTGGTGTTGCGGTCTCCGAATCGCGAATCCCTGCGCCGGTAAGCGCCTTCAATACGGCAGCCTTGGCGTCTTCCACCGCCTTGCGGTAAGCTGCTATGGTGGCCTCATCCAAGCCGTTTGCTATGCCGGATTGTTCATTGGCGAGCGCAGTCTTGTATGCTGTTACGAGCGCGGTAAGGGAGGCTTGTAACTCCGGGTTGTTCAACTTGGCGATGGATGCCTCGATGGTAGTCAGGTCGAGGTGTTTGGGCCCTTGTGGCCCCTTTCCGACGCCGTTGGATTTGTTTTCTTCGTCGGCTATCCCCGCATCCGAAAGAGCCTTAACCAGAGCGTTCTCAGCTGCTTCTGCGGCATCCGCCAAGGCTTTCATGGTTTGTTTATCGGCGCCGCCGGTTCTGCCGCTTTCTTCATTGGCAAGCGCAGTTTCATACGCGTTTAGGAGTGCGGTAAGGCTGCTCTGCTTGTCAACGTCGGTGACTGCGGCGATAGAGGCCCGAATTTCCTCAATGTCCAGTGAATCCTTCCGGTTATCAGGCTTGCCTTGCTGCTTGCTGCTCTGGTCCGGCTTTTTTTGGCTGCCCTGGTTGGATTTCTCCTGCCCCTGCGTACCGCCCTTATTCTCATTCTGCTTCGCGTTTTCTTTTTGCGTTTTCTTGCCGCCTGGCTGCTCGCTTTGAACAGACGATTTTCCGTTGTGCGGTGCATACGCCAGTGTGGCCGTGGAAACCATTGCCGCTACGAGCAGGAGGGCGATCACCGCCAGGTACTTCTTTTTACGCATCATTTTGTTCACTCCCTTGGTCTTTGGTATTGTTCTCCCACATTTTCGGATTACTAAAATATTCGCAGCAAAGGCTTAAAAAACTAGGGTGGAGATATGAATTTTCTGTGATCGGATCATAGAACCGCGAAATCGCATGAAATAATAAATTATTGGGATTGTTATAAGGAATTGCGGTGACGAAAAAAGGGCGTCTTTGACGCCCTTTTAATTGTTTTTTTAGCTCTTTTGTAAGATGCGCAGGTAAAATGCTAGGGACTCTTTTAGCTGGGTTTCAGTTATTCGTTCGTCGTTGCCATGGATGCGTTTGCGGTCATCCGCCGATAGCCGCATGGCAGAGAAGCGGAACACATTCTCGCTTATGCGGCAATAATGCCGCGAATCGCTGCAGGCAAACATCATGTACGGGGAAACAATCGCCTCCGGCCAGGTTTCTTCCACAGCCTCGGTCAGGCGCTTCCAGCCCTCGGTATCCGTGCGTGAGTGAGGAGAAGGGTTCATACCATGCACCATGCGAAGCTCCACGGAGTCATTCTTTATGATGTTGCGGATATAGGCAGACGCACTCTCCATGGTCTCGGTCCCCAAAAGCCGCAGGTTTGCGCCAACCGTGGCGGACGGGGGAATCACGTTGGTAGCGCTGCTGCCCTGCATCATGGTAAACGCGCAGGTGGTCCGCATGAGCGCATTGAGCTCTCCGCCTTTTGCTTTGGCGATCGTGTCCAGAAGCCAACCAAAGCACCAGAGGTTTGCAAACAGTAACCGATAGGCAAAGGAAGAGTAGCGGCCCAGCGTATCAAACATTTCCTTCGTAGGTTTGGGCATCTGACGTCGGAAGGGCCTACTCTCCACTTTGGTGACAGCGGAAGCCAGCACCCCCACCGGCGTATGCGGCGGGGGTGCTGAGGCATGCCCGCCCGTGCTTATCACCTTGAATTCCAGGTTGAGCATTCCTTTTTCACCGGTGCCGATCAGCGCGCATTGCCCTGTAAGGCCCGGAAATACCCCGCTTACCACAGCGCCGCCTTCATCCACCACCAATGCAGGGGTGATGTCGCGCGCGTGTAAATACTCCACGATATCCGGCGCGTCGGTTCCGGCAACCTCTTCGTCTCCTGCAAAGGAAAAGTAGATATCGTTTTCGGGTACAAACCCTTGCTTGAGTAACGTTTCCGCAGATTCGAGCGCCGCGCACAGCGTACATTTGGTATCCAGCGTTCCACGGCCCCAGATTTCACCGTTTTCCCGTAAACCTGAGAAGGGAGGCTTTTGCCAGGCGCTCTCTTCGGCCGGAACGACGTCGTAGTGGGACATAAAGACCGAAGGCGCACCGCCGTTTTTTCCCTTCCAATGAAACAGAAGGCCCCGCCTGCCGATATGCTCCGGCGGGCATGTTGCATAAAGCCGTGGATAGCGCTCCTTTAAGAGCTCCTGGAACTTTGAAAACTCGGCATCGTCCTCCTTGAATTTATCATAGGAAGAAACCGTCTTGCACTGCACCATTAGGGAGAGGCTCTCGAATGCGCGTTCTTCATCCATCTCCACCGAAGTAGAGGTGGAGCGCTCCTTTTTTGGGGGTGCAAAGCGCAGCGCCCGGATGACGAGCACCGCAAGGAATACAACGATAAGCGCAGGGAAAAAGAGCCACCACATGATTTATACCAGCCCTTTCTTATATAAGATGCGTGCGGCGCCCAATGCGATGAGGGCACCGACGGGAACGAGCACACCGACGGCGTCTGCAAGTGCCGGAACGAATATGAACAGCAAGAGCATGGCAAATAGCGGCGCGATGGCAATCTTCCAGTTCTTTGAGATCAATACCACGCCCAAAGCGCCAAACAGCGCAGGAAGAATGCTGGCAAACGCGGGCGCAAGCACGGGAGCCTCCAGAATGGGCTGCAGCTGGGAAAGCAGAAGCACGCCCGCGGCAAGAATCAAAGAGGTGACGATCGTACTTGTGGCGATTGCGATGGCGGAGACGACTTCGCCTTCTTCCGACCCCGGTGCAACCTTGGCGGCTTCCATTGCGTTGAGTGCGCAGGGAACCTTCTGGCTGGTGAGGTTGCCCGTCACAAATCCAAGGTAGGTGCCGCTTGCGCCAAGCATCGGCGTATAGGTAAACACTTCAATGGTACCCACCGTCCAAAATATCGGCGCTACCGCCATAAAACCAGCCAGCAGCTGGTGGGGGATAGGCCAGGCATCATAGTAAATGCTGATAGCGGAAGGCAGCGCAATCATCATAAGCAACGCGCAAAAAACCCAAATACGGCCGCTGCGGTGAACGGAATCGATATAGGAAAGTTCTCTCTTCATGTTGTTTCCTCCTTATTTACCTGACCCAGTTGGTGATGGGAATGGCTGCCGCCATCGAGCAGAGCATGCTAAACGGCAGTGCGTATTCTTCCAGCCACGTTATCTTACACTTTTTAATCAATATGCCGATGATCCCCATCACAACGGCGGAAACAAGCATGACAAATACCGGAACCCACCCAGCAAGGCCGGTGTTGATATCTTTAAATACCATGCCGAGGAAGGCTGCGATCATACCGATAAAGAGGGCAGACATAAACAGTTCGCCCCATTTCTTATCCTTCATACCCAGTTTCATAACGCCGCTCTGGATCTTCTTCGCGAATAACGGGACAAGAATAAGGCCAGGTATAATGCCCAGCGACATCACCCATGTGATCGTGGAAAATGCGCGAGGGTCCGTAATGGGCCTGGTGGTATCCGCACCCGTCGCGGAGGCGCCTGCAAGTGCTGCGGGGAGTTCATAGGTAAGCGCGCCAATGATATTTTCCCTGATCCAAGGCAGCGGCAGCCCGAGGAATTTACTTAGCGTAACGACGCCAAGCAATATGGCGATTGCTGGAGCAATTGAGAACAATGCGCTCGAAATCACGGTGCCCCGCAATATGGAACGCTGCATCCCCAGCGTTTTTGCCCGCCTCCACGACTTTACCAGGAAAAAGATGGACTGTGCCAGCACGAAACATACGACAATGCCTGCCATGACATACATAAATCCGCTGTTTACATCAAATTCCTTCACAGGCAGCCCTCCCCTAAAAATAATATAAAGTATATCACCATGCCGGGATATTGCAAGAATATACATGGCCTACTGCAAATGAAGAAATTGAAAAACGGCGTTTTTATTCTGGCCCGCTTTTTTTAACATTCGCGTCATATTCGCCTCTTTACAATAAAAATTTGCGGGAGCATAATGGTGAAGTGCGAAATAATGAAGTACTTCACTAAATGAGGAGAATCGGAATGTCCGAACGTTACTTGGATGCAATGCTGCAGCTTGAAAAGTTGATTTGCGTGCGTCGGATGCTGCAACGCAAGCTGGCGGAAGCTTCACCGTTGCACCGGGGCCAGCTTCCGGTGCTGGAATATATCCGTATGAATCCTGGGTGTTCGCAGGTACAGATTGCGGAGGCCCTTTTTGTATCCCCATCCTCGGTGGCGCAATCTACAAAACGCATGCAGCGCGATGGATTGCTGGAGAAACAAACGATGGAGGATCAGCGCTGCAATCGTCTGTATTTAACGCAAACAGGGGAACAGGTTTCCGAGGCATGCAGACAACGCTTCTTTGAACTGGATGCCGAAGTGTTTTCTGTTTTGAGTGATGAAGAGACGAATACGCTGATCCAATTGATGCATAAGTTGATCAAAAACGCCGCGCAACTGGCGAAAATCGAGATCGATCAAATGGATTTCCAGGCGCTCATGCTGTTGAAACATAAAATGCATGAGGAAGAATTGAAGGAGAAAACGTCATGCTAAAACCGCTGTTGCGCCACTTGGGCGCATACAAAAAACAAGCCATTCTTGCGCCAATTACGATGGTGCTGGAAGTAGCGCTGGAAGTTACCATACCTTTCCTCATGTCACGTATTATCAACATCGGCATTGCCAACCGTGATATGGCGTATATTACGCGAATCGGGCTGATTATGATCGGCATGGCGATTCTCTCGCTGTGCTTTGGTATGCTGACCTCTCGCCTTTCTTCCACGGCAGGCGCCGGATTTGCAAAGAACCTCAGACGCGGGATGTTTGCGAAGATACAGGATTTTTCGTTTTCCAACATTGACCGCTTCAGCACGGCAAGCCTTGTAACAAGGCTAACCACGGACGTCACCAGCGTGCAAAATACATTTATGATGACGTTGCGTCTTGCGGTACGTGCGCCTGTCATGCTGGTGTTTGCGGTCATTATGGCCGTAACCATCAATACGGAACTTGCAACGGTATTCTTGATTGCGGTGCCTGTGCTGGGCGCAACGTTGGCTTTTGTGATGTCCAATGCGCATCCGCGCTTTAAAAAGATGCTTGCGGAGTACGATAAAATGAACCGCAACGTCCAGGAAGATCTTATTGGCATCCGCGTGGTTAAGGCGTTTGTGCGTGAGAACCATGAGACAGAGAAATTCCGCGAGGTTTCCACCCGGGTCATGCAGCTGCAGTACAGCGCCGAGCGTATCGTCATATTCATCATGCCTGCCATGATGCTTGTGATGTACGGATGTATGATCGCCATCTCCTGGTTTGGTGGCGTGCGCATCATCAACGGTACCATGCTCACCGGTGATCTGATGAGCTTTATCAGCTATACCAGCCAAATCCTGGTGTCTTTGATGATGATGGGCATGGTATTCATGATGCTCGTTATTACCCGCGCCTCCTTTGCCCGTATTGCGGAGGTGCTGCAGGAAAAATCGAATATCGTAAGCCCCAAGGGAGGCATACCGGAAGTACCGGACGGAAGCGTTGCATACAAAAGCGTACGTTTTCGTTACAGCGCAGGCTCTGGCGAGCCAACGCTCAGCGACATCGACCTTACCATTCCGGCAGGGCAGACGGTCGGTATAATGGGTGCGACAGGTTCCGCCAAGACCACGCTGGTGCAGCTTATTCCGCGTCTGTATGACGTGGAAGAGGGAAGCGTCCTTGTGGGTGGAAACGATGTGCGAAAGTATGACCTGAAGGCACTGCGGGACTCGGTGGCGATCGTACTGCAGAATAACGTGCTGTTTTCCGGTACCATACGCGAAAACCTGAAGTGGGGCAATGAGGGCGCTACGGACGAAGAAATACAAAAAGCCTGCCGTATCGCGCAGGCGCATGATTTTATCATGAGCTTCCCCAAAGGCTACGATACGGAGTTGGGCCAGGGCGGCGTCAACCTTTCCGGCGGCCAGAAGCAGCGGCTGTGCATTGCACGCGCACTCATTAAGCGCCCGAAAATCATGATACTGGACGACAGCACGAGCGCTGTCGATACCGATACCGACCGCCGTATCCGTAGTGGCCTCAAGCAAGAGCTTGCGGGGATGACCACCATCATCATCGCGCAGCGTGTCGCTTCCATAATGGACGCAGACCAGATCGTGGTGCTTGACGAAGGAAAAGTCAGCGCGGCCGGTACGCACGAGGAACTGATGCAGCAAAGCGAAATCTACCGCGAAGTCTTTGCTTCCCAGCGCAAAGGAGTGGACGAATATGCCAAGGCCTGAACAGAACAGAATGGGTGGAAAGGGCAGGGGCCCCAAAAACGCAATGGGTACCTTAAAGCGCATTTTGGGGTATCTAAAGCCATATAAAGTACAGTTGATTATCGTACTTATCAGCGTGTTGATCAGTACAGGCGCATCCGTCGCCGGTTCCTATTTTTTAAAACCGCTGATTAACGATTTTATTCTGCCATTGGTCGGCCAGGAGAAGCCGGATCTTACACCGCTCGCCATGATGCTTCTACGTATCGGCGCGGTGTACGCTGTGGGGGTCGCCGTAACGTACCTGTACAACCGCCTGATGGTAAACGTCTCGGTGGGCACGCTCAACAGCATCCGAAACGACCTGTTCACGCATATGCAGAAGCTGCCGCTGAGGTATTTTGACGCGCATACGCACGGAGAGCTGATGAGCCGCTATACGAACGATACGGATACGCTACGCCAATTTTTGGGGCAAAGCTTCGTGCAGATTTTTTCTTCCACGCTTACGGTAGTCAGCGTGTTTGTTATGATGCTTGTATTGAGCCCTGTGCTTACCATACTGGTGGTTGTGATGCTTGGAGTCATGCTGTGGTCGGTGCAGGCTTTGGGCAAACGCAGCGGCATGTACTTCCGCAGGCAGCAGGAGGCAATCGGAGCTGCCAACGGATACATTGAAGAAATGATTGAAGGCCAGAAAGTGGTCAAGGTATTTTCGCGCGAGGAAGAAGTAAAGAGCAGTTTTGACACGCTCAATGACGAGCTCTATAAATCCGCCCGGGGCGCAAATACGTTTGCCAGTATCCTGATGCCGGTGATGAACAACCTTTCCTATGTAAATTACGCGCTCACCGCAATGACCGGGGGATTGCTTGCAGTAAGCTATGGGCTTGATATTGGTACGCTTGCCGCATTTTTGCAATATACCCGCTCTTTCTCGCAGCCCATCACCCAGGTGTCACAGCAGTTCAATATCATACTGCAGGCGCTTGCAGGGGCGGAGCGCATATTCGAATTGATCGATCAGGAACCGGAAAGCGACGAAGGCACGGTAAGCCTTGTGAATGTAGAAAAGAATGCGGACGGCTCTTTGAAGGAGAGCGGCAAGCGCACTGGCGTCTGGGCATGGAAGCGCCTGTCTGCGGATGGCAATCCGGAATATATTGAGGTGCGTGGGGACGTACGACTGGAGGACGTGGACTTCCGGTATGTGCCGGAGAAGCCGGTACTTGAGGATATGTCGCTTTACGCGAAGCCCGGCCAGAAGATTGCATTCGTGGGTTCCACGGGCGCGGGCAAGACGACCATCACCAACCTCATCAACCGCTTTTACGATGTGAACGAAGGGCGAATTCTGTACGATGGAATTAACGTCAACGAAATCAATAAGGCGGACCTCAGGCGCTCGCTGGCGATCGTACTGCAGGATACACACCTGTTCACCGGAACGGTGATGGAGAATATCCGGTACGGGCGTCTGGATGCCACCGAAGAGGAAGTCAAACACGCGGCGAAGCTCGCCAACGCGGATTCCTTTATCCGCCACCTGCCTGAAGGGTACGATACCATGATTACCGGCGACGGCGCGAACCTCAGCCAGGGGCAGCGGCAGCTGCTTGCCATCGCACGCGCGGCGCTTTCCGACCCGCCGGTGCTGATACTCGACGAGGCCACAAGCTCTATCGATACCCGCACCGAAGCGCTCATTGAAAAAGGCATGGACCAGCTCATGCAGGGGCGCACGGTATTCGTAATTGCCCACCGCCTGTCTACCGTGCGCAATGCCAACGCTATCATGGTGCTGGAGAACGGCCGCATCATTGAGCGTGGGGACCATGACGATCTCATCGCGCAGCGCGGTAAGTACTATCAACTCTATACCGGCGCGTTCGAGCTTTCGTAAAGCATTCGCAAAAAGAAAGGGTCCACGGCAAATCGCCGCAGGACCCTTTTCCCATACTTATAGCATTTTTATTCTCTTAAAGCGCAGTGGAAAGGAGTTCCTTTACCCGGCTTTCCTGTTCAAACAGCGCACAGCCGCCCGTATGCTCCCCACCTACCAGGGCCGCGTCCCTAAGCCGCGTGAAGAACGGGGAGTTGAGCGCTTCCAACAGCGTACACTCCTTCAGGCTACGGTCGGAATACGGGGAGAAGGGGCATGGTTCCGCGGCGCCATAGGGATTGACATGGAAAAAGCCCCGGCCCGCAGCAAGGCAGCCGCCTAAGAATTTCTCATCCCCGGGGAAGGACAAAAACAGAAGCGAACGATATTGTTCGCGCAAGAGTTCAAGCCGTTTCTCCATAAATGCGATGTTATCTGCGTCAAGTGCAAGGCCGCGCGTGCTTTCGTCCACCGGCACATATTCCACATAGAATACAATCCTGCAGCCGTGCTGCTTCAGCTCGTCAAGGAATGCGTCTGAGGTCAGTTCCATAAAGTTTTCCCGTGTCACCGTCAGGGACACGCCAAAGAGTATGCCCTTTTGACGCAAGCTCTGCATGGCCTGGTTCAGCTTTTGGTACATGCCCTCTCCCCGTCGCTCATCCGTGCGCATGCTGCCGCCTTCCAGGCTCAGTATGGGGACTAAGTTGCGGTGCGCGTGGAACAGCGATATATAGTCCTCATTGAGTAGCGTACCGTTGGTAAACACGGGGAAGAGTATGCTTTCCACCTTGGCGGCTTCGGTGAGAACGTCCCTCCGCAGCAGCGGTTCCCCGCCTGCAAGCAGGTTGAAGGATACGCCGAGTTCCGCCGCCTGCCGGAAAATGCCGCCCCATTCCTCGGCGCTCAAAAGCGGGCGGCGTGGCGTATCGGCACAGGTTCCGTTTGCCCGCGCATAGCAGCCCTTGCAGGTGAGGTTACAGCTGTGCGTGATGCTGCTGATCATAAACGCAGGCACGTGCTGGTCGGTGTCTTCGTGCGCTAGCCGCTTTTGGCTATTCTTTTTGCTGTGCTCCATCAGCTTTAGCAAATACGCGGTTTCCCGCGGGTTTTGGAGCGTTTCGCGCAGCACGTCTTTGACCATGCACGCGATGCTTTCGTTCATGTATTGCGTCAGTTCATTGCCTGTCATAAAAAACTCCTGATTTGTGCAATTAGTCGCCATCCGTTTTCGGCAAAGCCATATTATGCGGCGCGGCTGGTTTGGTTCACCGGCCTAGCGCGCGTCTTTGCCTCGCAGCGTCGTATATACACTGCTGAATATGCCAAACAGCAGGCCCGTGATGGGGAATATAATCCACGCAATACCCCATAGATGATAGACAAACCCCAGGAAGAGAAAGAGTGCCACCGCAAGCGGCCAGACGACAGATGCAACCGCGCCCACCACCTTGTTTTCCCTGGTTTTCGCGGGCGTGTAGTCTTCAATCTTAAGAAGCTTCTCGTACGACGAACGCGGGAAGCTGCTGCGGATAAGAATATACACGCCGCACGCGACCACAAGGAGCAGCGCCGGTACGCCGTAATCCTGTATATCGTGCTGTAGTGCGGATAAGGCAAAAAGCGGAACAGGGCTTACTACACACAGGCAAACGCCCGCTATTGTACTTTTTACATGCGAATCACGCTGCGCTTCATATGCGGTCTGTAGTCTTGCACGGGAAGCGGGTGCAATGAGCATTGCGGTTTCCAGCGTCTTATACGGTTCCAACCGCGTACCACCGTATATCAGGCTGCCAACGCCGGAAACAATGGACAGAAACATTGGAATTAGCGCAAGTGTACTTCCATCCCCGCCAATAACCCAAACGCCGCTTTCAAACAGCGTGTTGAATAAAATGAGCAAAGCGGGCCCCAGTATGCAGAGGAACACGCCTAGCGATACGTTGCGCGCCGCTTTCCTTGATGCTTCCAGGTAGGCGTCGATCAGGCTGTCCTCCGCTTCGGGCAATGCATTATCTTCCCGCTGGATATTGAGCTCCGTCAAAAGCTCGTCGATGTTGCCAAACTGCGAAATGACGATGCCCACAGCCTCATTTTCTGTCTTGCCCTGCGCCTTTAACTCGCGGTAATGCTCCTCCATGTTGGAAAGCAGTTCGATGCGGAGTTGACGAACGCGCTCCGTACGTGGCAGCCCCGCAAACAGATTATCCAAATAACTCCGTATGGTATCCATAACAATCTCCCCCTAAATATTAACAAATTGATTGATGACATCCTTGGTGGTTTCCCACTCTTCGCATTTTTCCTGATAATATGCACGCCCTTCGGGCGTGATGCGGTAATATGTGCGGCGCTTGCCGAATGTCTCCTCTCCAAAAAAGGATACGATATATCCGTTGCGTTCCAGCCGCTCAAACGCGGAATAAAGCGTTGTTTCTTTGATGATGTAAGCCCCCTGTGTGCGTTCGCGGATTTTACGGGAAATTTCATACCCGTACGACGGTTCATCCAGCAGCATGCACAGCAGTATAGTATCGTTATAGCCGCGAATGACGTCGCTGCTGATCATGCAATCACCTCTTCTTTGCTCGCTCAAGCCTGCGCTTGTTACAAATCAATACTACGACAGTCGTAGTATTGACACTATATCACGACTACTACGACAGATCAAGTAATATTTCTAAAAAATTGAAATTTGTTTGTTCGCGGCGTCACCCCGCGCATTCCCGTAAGAAAACGCATACTATAAACGGACACGGGTTTTGATCCCGGGCCTAAAATTTACCTTCGGGTTTTCAACAAGAATGGGTTGGGGAGAAGGTATGACAAATGATCAGGGGCAGAATTTGTTTGCCCCCACGCGGGGCATTGCTCGGGCTCCTCTTATCCATAGGGGCGCTGTAGAACGGGGCGGTTGCGGGCAACCCGATCCAGGTTCCGACATACTGGGAGACGCGAGCACGGGGCGATGGACAAATGTCGTGGAACCAGGCGAAAGCGACAGTGCACGTCGTTCACATGCGGTGCAAAGCGTATCGGCGCAACGGTCTTTGCCAACGGTGTTTCAAGCGGCTGATACCGGTGGCGTGACCCCGGACTCGTCAACGGCAAATATGGAACGCGCGGCGGCAAGCATTCGCCAGGGTGCAACTGCGAGGCTGTGGCCTATGTCCGCTCACAATTATCAGGAACTGATTAAAAATCTTACGGGTAGGTCGGTGATTGCGGATTTTCTGGTTGGGCCCGGGATGCAGCGGCGTACCGGAATAATTACGCACGTGGGAACGGGGTATTTTGTGCTGTGCGATCCGCTTACAGCGGTGCAAACCGGCTGTGATCTCCTTGCGCTCCGGTTTTTGACGGTGTTGCCGGAGGATAAAAAGACTGGACCAGCTTGCGCACTAAAATGGTTTTGCAGGCTGTAGCTATTCCTTTTTATATTCGAGCGCAACTGGAGGGCAGCCAAGCACCGATAGATCCCCATCTAGCCAACTGAGCTGTTGCGCGTGCGGCAATATGACGGGCATCCGCGCATGGATGAAAGCAATATCACGGGCGGCTTCCCGCGTTAAAATAACAAAGGAGGGCAGGGCCTCGTTCGGTTCATAGCGGTACAGGCCCGCCATATAGAGAATAGGCGTGTCTGGGCGGGAGATGGCGTATTTTTGCTTTTTCGTGCCCGCAGTTTCCCACTCAAAATACCAGGAGGCAGGTATAAGGCACCTTCCCTGATGAAGAGAGCCGCGGAACATCGGTTTTTCCCAGATGCCCTCGCTGCGAGCGTTTATGACGTGCCCTTTCCCATCATAACGGGAGAAGCCCCATTTCATTGCCTTTGGCTTTCCGTTTGCGGGAATAACCGGGACAACGTTGGTTGGGAATATCTCGCCGTTATTGAGCGGTAAAGCTGTTTGCTCCCGGCTGTTCATCAATTCGTGCAGTATATTCTGCAATTCAGCCTCTTCTATATATAAGTAATAACGCCCGCACATCGAAAACTCACACTCCCTGTCTTCTTAGTTCTTATCGTACAGCATACGGATGTTTGGCTCAACAGGTTATCCTGAAAAAGAGCGGCTGCATCCGGTAAAAAGGCAGCATTCTGCTGAATAAGAAAGAATAGCGAAGGACCAAAATCCGCACAAAAAATAAGGTATTTTATGGAACATCAAAATTTCCGCATCAATATTCGGAATATTAGAGAGATAATTCGGTTATCATTCGGACAATAGCGAATATTGAACAACGCGAATTTTAAAAGGGCCGGAATTTTTACTGTATATTATTGTAATTTAAGATATCTTTCATAAAAGAGATTATAACAAAGATATTGCACGGATTTTGATTATAATTATGATAAAACGGGTAAAATGTTATAATATCGTAGAATTAAGTCAAATTCGGACGGAATAATGGTTTGCCGCATACCGTATGGTTTGTTATTATAGTTGAGCGCCCAAAACACGGGACAAGCAAAACGGGCGCGAAAAGCACCTTGAAAACTATATAGTGCGAGATAGAAGACGAACGCAATTAATTTGAGGAACCAGCAAAAGTACGGACAACGAAACGCGCAAGCGTGGAAGTTGAAAAGTAAAAGATAGAGACAGTTTTTTAAACTGTTGAGTATTTTAACTCA